>NZ_JXCG01000015.1 GCF_001317345.1 Thermococcus sp. EP1
TGGTGCCATTCTAATAGCCCTCTCCATTTTCTCTTTTACTAGTTCTTTCTTATCTTCGGGTATCATTTCCATTAATTTTTCTATTGCTTCTTTTTGGTCTGTTATAATCCATTCTTTATCTGCGTAGAAATCATAGTCCATTGCAAGGTATGTTCTTAGCTGGGCAATGACTGTGGGTGGGTATTCCTCCCAGGTAGGAAGATCGTACTCGTATACATACAATGACTTTCTTCCATATTCTTTTAGGAATTTGACGATTCTTTCGTATATTTCTTTGCCTTCCTCTAATTTTTGCAGTTCTTCCCAAACCTCTTCGTCAGTCTTTGGAGATTCAAATAGTGTTCTTACTGCGGAGTTGGTCTTAACAGCTTCTTTGATCTCATATAATATCTTTAGAGAGTCCCAATTGACGTCATCTGTAGAAACTAATATTCTCGCAAGTAAGTCTTGCACCTCGGGAGTATTGTATTTCTCATCACCAAGTATCTGGCGAACGGTTTCTCTGAAGTCTAGGAAGGATGCGAATTGGGCAAAGTTCAGTATCCAGTGAAGCTTCCAATGTCTATCATAGATGTCTATCATCTCTTCTAAAAGCCACATTAGCTCCCCTAATGAAGCTTCTTCGTAGGGGTAGTTGAATATAAACTCTAGATTCTTCTTGATTTCGGGGAGATACCTTTTATCCCACTGATCTAAGAAGATGTCGGCATATATTGGCAAGATTTTCATGAAATATTTTCCAGATATTCTTAGTTCATCCGGGTCTGTACGTGGAATTATCGTAGTATAAACATATCCATTGACCACTTTCGCTGGCCATGCCCTTCCAGTAGGAGACCAGAATCTTCTATACATGTATTCAGTGCTCTTTATAAGTTTTGTATCCCACCAAGTGAAAAGTTCCATTATTGGCAAAGCTGGATGTGGATTGTGTAAATCACTTCTCCACCAGTGTAGATCCTTTTCGTGTTCCTTCAAAACAGTTACCCATTCGACATTTAGATCTTTGTCCCAGTTTTCACCCCACTTTACTGGAAAGTAGTCATCTCCTAGAAACTTTTCTATAACTTTGGACCCAAGTGCATACTCTTCTTTTTTCTCTTCTTCCTTTTTTCTAGAAAACAGTCCCACAATATACACCTCCAAGAGAGATTCTCATTATGCAATATGATACTTTACACTTAAATAGTTTATGGTATATAAACGTTATACACATATCAAATTTAAAATTGAACTTTATGTATCATTTTTTGTTATTTTTCACCTTAAAATAACCTTTATAATATGATACTAATGCTTGAAACTTGGGATATGGGTCCTTTACATATAACTTATTGTTTTGGTATTTCCACCCTTTCCATCTATCTTTTATGGCTTCTATTAGAATCTGTGTAACAAAATGTACAAGCTCTGGATCATTGATGTGGGCATCCGAAGGTATGACAGTTACATTTGGGTTTGTTAAATCTATATTTTCCATTATTCCTTTCCACAGCATCATATCAGAATGGGGGTTCCACCATGGTATAGTGGTTTGTACTAATTTGCCATTTTTGATTTTTTGACAGTAAACTCCCGAGGAGTCGGAAAGAAGAGGATCTTGGTCATAAGCACTGAACCCACGGATTGGAATTATGATTATTACGGGGGCTTCAGCATCGTTAACTCGTTTTGCAATTAATTTCCCTGCTTGATACATTTCTCTTTCATTTGCTCGCATCAAGGTTACCATTCCTTTACTATGTTCGTAAAAAAGGCGTTTTCTGTATTTATGTGGAATGGTATCGGGAGGTCCGAAAACAATTTGATCCAGTCCCCCTGGAAGGATTATGTGGGGTATCTTTCTTTCAATGGCGGCTCTTAGTCTTAGTTTCCCATCATGACTTGCTATTAAAATTCCACCTGCAATCTCATCTATTATCTCGTGGGTTGTTAGATCATAAACTGCAACTACCCTTTCTTCACTTCTAACAAACTCTTCCATAATATATCCACCAGAAAGCCCCACGGCATGGAAAGAAATTACTTCAAACTCATTTTCTAGGATACTTTTACCCATCAATAAGTGTTGCGTAGTAGTTCCAAACTGTGTTGCTACAATAATTGGTTTTCTGAGGGTCTCTACTGGTTTTGCTTTTAGTTCTCCCATAATAGCAGCTGCAGCTTGATTAAGGACTGTTGCTTCTATAGTGTTTATTGTGTTTCCTCCAGAGATATCTGCGACAGACCACCAGATCTTAATGTCGCTTCCAGCGATCTTGGAGGAAACTTCTTGGGGTAACGTGGTTATTAAATATTTAGGAATAAATAATGGTAAACTTTTGAGTATCTTGATACCCATGCCTGTTCCTACCGAACCTCCAAATGCGATAACGCCATCTATTTTCTTTTCCTTTAGGAGATTATTCAGTATCTTTACAGCTCCTTTGATCATAATCTCTTGGGCTTCTATTCGATTTTTCCTAGAAACTTCCTCAATGGTGCTGCCTCCTTCTTGGGCCACAGTATAGTTAGGGATATCAGGGGATACTATGGAGGAAGTGTATTTTTTGAGAGAAATGTCAATTAAAATAGGCATCCCGGCATAAAGTTTTATTCTCTCTTTCAGATATCTAGCTTCTATACCTTTTGTATCAAATGTACCAATGATGCATACCCTTGTCCCACCTATTTTCATAACATTTGTCACCTCTGTGATAGAATTATATCAAAAATATGTTATTAAGAAATATTTAAATATCTTTCTTTCTATTTTAATTTTGTAAAAAATATCTTGAGGTGGTTAAGGTGAAAATCGGATTTGTGGGTACAGGTAGGGTGGGGTCAACAATAGCGTTCACTTGTATTCAACAATTAGATGTGGATGAAATTGCTCTCGTCGATATTGTTGAAAACTTGGCGATTGGGGAAGCTATGGATTTAAGCCATGCGGCGGCTGGTCTCGATAAATATCCAAAAATTGTAGGGGGGAGTGACTATAAACTTCTTAGAGGGAGTGATATAATCGTAGTAACCGCAGGATTGGGAAGAACACCTGACATGACAAGACTTGATTTAGCCACAAAGAATGCAGGTATCATTAAGAGTGTAGCAAAGAAAATAGTGCAGAATTCTCCTGAAAGTAAAATACTAGTGATAACGAACCCCGTTGACTTAATGACATATGTCATGTGGAAGGAGACTAGAAAACCACGAAATGAAGTCTTTGGGATGGGAAATACACTGGATTCAATGCGTCTTAAAAGGATCCTCTATGAATTTACTAGTAAAAAGATAAAAAAAGCTTGGATACTGGGAGAACATGGAAATAGCATGTTTATATCGAAAGGTTTGATAGATGTTGAGAGCTTGCCTGATTTGGATAAAATACTCTCTAACGTCAGATTTGCAGCAGCAGAGGTTATAAGAAAAAAAGGAGCTACATTTTACGGCCCAGCGATTGCAGCATATAGAATGATAAATGCTGTTCTAAATAATACAAAGGAAGAAATACCTGCCAGTGTGGTACTAGATGGGGAATTTGGACTTACGGATATTGCAATAGGTGTTCCTATTATTCTCGGGAAAAATGGTGTGGAAAAAATTGTAGAATATGAGCTTACTCAAGAGGACTTAGAAAACCTAAGAAATTCTGCAAATTTGCTAAAAGAAAAATTAAAAGAGCTTGGATATTAAATAAAAAAGGAATAAACTAAATCTTATCGCTAAGGAACTCCTTAGCCTTCTTTTCGGCTTCTTCAAAATATCCCGATGCCTTGAGCGCTGGTACGTAAACACAGATCAGTTTTAGGGTCTCGTCGCCAGTATTTTTCATCTCGTGTTTTACTCCTGCTGGGGCATATACGAGCATATCGGGGTGGACTTCTACTTCACCTTCCTCTGAAATTGCTACTCCATGTCCTGAGGCAATATACATGTATTCATCTACATCATGGGTGTGGGCTCCAGTAGTGCTGTGTGGGTATATTAGGGATACTAATAGAGTAAGATCTTTGTTGCCGACATTGGGGGAAAACAGCACTTTTAGCACTCTTTCATTTGGTTTCGGGACAGTCACTCCCGGAACTTCCCAAATTTTTATAGCAGCCATGCTTTCTACCTCCTTCAAATAATTTTTTCAATTTCATCCATAATAATTTGCGGGTTTTTGGCCCGAATTAAATATACATCCAGCTCATCTGCGACTTTCTTAACGAATCTCAGCCTTCTTTCCCGTAGTTCTTGATAGTCGATAAGTGGGAATGGCCCTTTACTAGAAAGCATATAATGAGCCATGAAATAGGTTTCTGTAAGGCATATGAAGGTCTGATACATTTTCTCGTAAGTGTCGAGTTTTTTGACGAATGTGTCAAAATTGCCATCGATATCTGGAATTATTATGAGGTCTAACTTTCCAAACTCTTCTACCCATCTCCATTCTGGCAGTTTATCAAAGAACTTCCATACTCCCGCGGTTGCGGGAGGTAAGTCTGATCTTTCTGTGCCCTTCACTCTCTTTGTTATAAAGACATCTCTGCTGCCCTCTACTACTTTTAGGTCCTCGTTAACTAATACACTCTCTGTGCCTATAATTGCGCCTCCTCTTCTGACAGCTTCAATTAAACTCATTGTCTTTCCGTGGTTTTCTTCACCAGCCATAAAGAGTATATTTTTCCCTTTGTAATTCACGGCTGTAGAGTGGAAATTGTATATGCCATTCTCTTGGAGTTTTCTAACTACCATTGCAAGCATTAATTTTTGTATATCTCCCGGTGGCAGTTGTCCGTATAACATCAAAACCTTCCCATCTGGGTTATAACTGATGTCTATTTTTTCTACATCTGCATACCAGACTATATCTGGTCGGGCTTCTTTTATATCTTGAACCTCCTTTAGGCCTCCAAGTCTGTATTGAATAAAGCTTAGATCCCCAATAAGGTCTTCTTGAGTTCTTGAAATTATGTCTACTCTCAACCTAACACCTGCGGTTTCAAACTCGCGAATCTTAACTTCCATTTACTTTCCCTCCTTTTCTAAAACTTCTCTTGCAATCTTTATCAATAAAGAGTCTGGTACAGTACTTTTTAGGGTGTTAGCAGTCTCTTTAACTTTATATGCTATTTTTCTCATAACTTCAGGATCTTCTACTGTAATCCCCATTCCTGCCATCCTTTCTGCAACGAATGAAGTTCCACTTCCTTTTGAAACTACATATTCCAATTTTCTTCCAACTGCTTCAGGCATGAATGGGAGCATTCCCGTAAGCTTACCTGCTTCTCTCGCTTTTCTGTGCATCCAAGTGATCCATCCAGCTGTGTATTTGAATTGGTTCTCTCCAACTATGGGTTTGTTTACCGCGACTTTTACTTTTGATATCTCTTCAACGATTTTCGACACTTCATATAGTTTTTCTAGCTTTATGTTTGTCTTTACACCAAGTAGAAATTCTAATGCAACTGCAATTTCCTCGAGCGATAACAAACCGACTCTCTCTCCGAGGCCATTAACTGTTACATGAAGTCCTTCAACTCCAGAAGCTACGGCGACTAAAGCACCAGCAGTTGCCAACCCAAAGTCATTGTGTATGTGTAGTTCTAAGGGAGTCTTGCCAGCGGCCTCTTTAAGCCGCTTCATCACGTATTCCATGGCCCAAGGAAGGGCATCTCCATACGTATCACACATGGTAATTCTGTCTACATGGGCCTCTACTAGTGCTTTTACGTTCTTTTCTACAAACTCTAGGGGGGCCTTGAAGTCGTCCCAAGGCATTGCTACTACATAAAGGCCATGTTCCTTTGCGTATAATGCAGCGTTAAGACCTCTTTCGATGATTTCTTCGGGCTTTAAATTCCAGAATACCCTCCCTTGCCAAGGATTTCCAACAAAATCTAGGACAATTCCTTCTAGGTCAAGTTTTAAAGCTAAATCTGTGTCCTCTTTTTTCCAGCTTACAAAAGAGAGGAGTTTTGCATTAAGGCCCATATCTACTAACTCTTTTGCAGCTTCTTCATCATCTTTTGAAAGGAATGGAATTAATTCTATCCTGTCTATGCCAAGCTCATCTAGGGCTTTTGCAATCATCACTATCTCATCTCTCTTAAAAGCAACTCCGGGCATTTGTTGGCCTTCTCTAATTGTGGCGTCGTGAAGCACCACTCTTTCAGGGGGAGTTATTTTGGAGCGTACTTCCTCAATCCAATTGTAAGGGGTCAACCAATATTTTTCGGTATCCCATTTTTCTTTATTTGGCAAATCCAATCTTACCACCTCCATAATACAATCTAAACATCATCCTTTCCAAGCAATTTTGTCCATGGATGACGTGGATGAGGGCCGACCGTGAGTAGAGGATATATCTGGGGAGGATACTTCGCATCAATTTCTTTTATCCTGGTTAGCGCACTTTCTAACTCCTCGACACTCATTCCAAACCAAATTTCATCATCCTGGACATGTGCCATAGCTCTCGCTCCTCCGCAGGGAATATTGATCCAGGGATGATCTCCTAAGACAAGAGCTGCTACAATCTCACATGCAGCATGGCCATTAAACGCAGAAACCGGTTTTTTGAACTCCGAGTCATAATAGCCTCCCAGAAGTAGATAGGCTTGGGTAGGATTAATTGTTAGTATAACGCCATCTGGATTAATCTTTAGATGATAGAAATCCCTTAATGGCCCAAAAATAGCTTCTTGGTATTCTCCCTGTGGAAGGTGTATAATATCGTTTATCATTTTTTCGTAACCTTCTTCAGTATATTTCTTGCCTAAAAGCCACTTTGCTTTTAATTTTTCAGGAAGTCTTTCAAATCCAAGGATATAAGGTCCAAAAACACACGCAGCTAAGCTTTTGCTGTCAACTCTATACGTCTTCTCGTGTATTGCTACTAACTTTAAGACCTGGCATAGGGTGAGTTTCCGTCTTAGTTTTTTTATGGCTTTGTATTTTGGGACCTCACGAGTTTTTACCATCTTAAATGCTATAGGGGCACCTTTAGGCTTGATACGCTGTTCAAGTTCCTCTGAAATCTCTTTTATGTTCGTATCTTTCACCTCCTAATAAAAAGAAAAAAGTTCAGTCGATCTCTTTTACAATCCCGTCTTCAGTTAATCCTCTTAACTCGTAGTATCTTGGTAGCCATTTTTCTATGGGTGGGACTTGTGTATCTGTCCTGTTTGCGTGAGGTGTTGCCATCCTGAGGGGCAACTTATCGTCTTTGGCAGTTATGCCAAGTTCGTTGTTTATCTTCCTCTGTACTTTCCATATTCTATTTGCGATTTCCATTAATTTCTCAGGAGTGTATTCTTTTCCTGTAACAAAGTAAAGAAGCTTTATTATGTCTGTTACAGTCAAACCAGCGGCAAAGGCATATTTGCAGATAATCAACGAGTCGTAGATTATCATTAAGTTTTGCATTTTTATCACAGTTTCAATCAATTCATCGCCATCGATGTATCTATTGTCAAAGGCTTTTATACCAAGTTCAGGCACGGAAATGCCTTTAAATGGCATATGGGGCCATCCTAAATGATCTGCACCACGGTTCATAGTGATGTGACTTAGTCCATGGGACCAGTAGGCTCTACCATCATGAGCAGGCATTTCTAGGCCCTTTATTTCTACCGCAAGTTCGGGAGCTCCTAGTTTTTCTGCAGCTTTTTTGACACCTTCTGCTAAGATATCTCCTATTCCTTCCCTGTAGGCAATCTTTTCAATCAGTTTGTGCACTGTTTCTGCGTTTCCCCATTCTAGTGTGAGGCCTTCGAGATTCTTGTCTACTATTCCTCTTTCTGCTGCATCAAAAAGGAATCCAATGACGTTTCCGGTTGAAATCGTGTCTAGTCCTAATCTATCGCACATGTTATTTGCTTTGATAATTGCCTCTAAGTCGTCTACTAGTAAGTTCGAGCCTAAAAGGCCTACCGTTTCGTACTCTGGTCCTAACCCGACAAACTCTTTGAAATATTTTCCATTCTTTACTTCTACGAGCCTTTTACATGCAATTGGGCAGAATGTGCATGCGAATGGACTTTTGAGGTAGTTTTCTGTTAGACTCTCTCCACTAATCTTGGCAACTTTTTCATCATCCCACTTGCCCCAAAGGAAGTTTCTAATAGGGAGATTCCCAAGCACATGATATCCTTTTACTCCTCCAGCGCTTCCATATCTTCTTAGTCCAGTTCCACCTTTTGTTAGCTTCTTTATCAATTCTTTTAGGAATTCTTTTAGTTCCTCTGGATGGGCAACGGGAACTGTTTGTGTACCCTTTGCTACTATGGCTTTGAGGTTCTTTGACCCCATCACTGCTCCGAGACCGCACCTTCCTCCAAATCCCTCTTCGTTTGCTATAATGGAAATTTTGACCTTCTTTTCTCCAGCAGGCCCTATAGCTAAGGCCTTTATTGTTGAGTCGTTTAAATCCGTTCTGAGAGACTCTATTGTTTCGTGTATATCTCTACCCCAATATTTGCTCGCATCTCTAATCTCTGCGTTTCCATCATGGAGGAATAAGTAAACAGGTTTTTCGGCTTTTCCTTTTACGATTATTGCGTCAAATCCTGCTTTTTTCATTTCAATCGCAAACCGTGTTCCAATATGGGTCTCGCCCCATATCCCAGTTTCTGGAGAAATAGTGCCGACAGTTACTCTTCCCCCATTGGGGATTCCATCGATGGTTAAAGGGCCAGTAGCAAAAACCATTATGTTGGACTCATCCTCGGGGTCTTTAATTTTTTTAAGATTCTCGTGTATGATATGGGCGGCGTATCCAGTTCCACCCATATACTTTTCATAAACTTTTGGATCGGCATCTAGGACCTCGAGTTTGTTTTCACTTAAATCAACATTTAGTATTTTTCCAGTATATCCAAACCATTCCATCTTTTTCACCTCTTCTAAACAGAAAAATGAAAGCTAAAATCAAGGATCCTCAAGGATTTGTTTTGTCAATGTGATTATTGCTTTGTTTTGTTCATGGGCTACTTTGCTGGCCAGTGGGTGAACGAATTGAATGGCTTCCGTCGGGCAGTATTTTGCACATTGGGGATCCCCATTACACAAGTCACATATTGTTATCTGGTTAAGTACCGGGTCTAGGATAATACCATTGTATGGACAAGCTTTGATACACAGTCTACAACGAGTACATTTGTCATGATCTACAACGATAGCTCCGGTTTCAGGGTATACGGATAATGCATCAAATGGGCAGGCTTGAATACAGAATTTCTCTTCACATTGGACACACACATTTACAACGTCCAAGTTTTCTTGTTCCTTTCTCAGAACTCTGATCCTACTCCTGTCAGGATTTATCACACTTAAATGGTAAGCTGAACATACTGTAGAACAAACATTACATCCTGAGCATTTTTCAGGGTAGAAAACCAACATTCCCTTCATTCTTCTCCCTCCTTGATAAGGCCCCTTTTTCTAAGATCTTCTTCGATTTCATGGAGTTCCAGTTCTCTGAGAATCTGTGGTTTAGGCACTGTAGTCTTCGGATCAAGCCCTCTAAGTGCATAATATGCATCAAGCAGTTTCTCAAACTTCTCACGTGGGAAGATTTTAGTGTCTCCCTTTTCATTTACTGGAAGAGGCTCTTCGAAGACTCTTCTTGGCAGATAATCATGTTCTCTGCGGAGCCCGTATCTTACATTTTCTGCTCTTTCGGTCAGTATTGTTCTATGAGCAGCTTTTGCGAAGTCTTCAGGAGTTAAATTAAGGCCAGTAGCGGCGTTATATATCTTAAACATTCCTTTTTCTTTTACTTCCGCAATTTCAGGCGTAGAAGTGTATGAAGAATAGGCCCAATTACAGACTTCGAAGAGGTTTACTAATGTTACATAAGTTTCAAAGTGAACAAATACTCTCATTGCTTCGTCTTCTGGGAGTTCATCCCATTTCAAAGATCTTCCACTGCTTAACACAGAAACTCTTAAGTGATCAGCACCTCTGGTGGCGATGGCATATCTCATGTTGTAGACATTACCAGCCCGTGGGTCATTGGAAGGCATTGTTAGGCCTTTTACCTCTAATGCATACCATTCACTCTCAGGCCCGAATTCTTTGATTAATTCTTTTGTACTTTTTGCAAAGAGCTCACCAATCTTTCCTTTTCTGTAAGCCACACTTTTTATGATTTCCTCTATTGCTTCAAAGTTCCCCCAAGTAAGTTCTAGTCCCCCGACCTGTTCTTTTGTTATTATTCCATTTTCATATAGATCTATTGCAAAAGCGATGTTTGATGGTAATGTTGTTGCATCAATCCCATATGCATCACAAAGTTTGTTCAAGTATATACCTGCCTCTGTATCCCATCCACCGGCCCTATAGGTGAGAGATTGTATCGAATAGTATTCTGGACCTCTCCCCTTTATCAGCCCATACCTTTCACTCTTCATGTATATTGATCTGGTACATGCTATTGGACAAAGGAAACAGGATCTCCCTTTGACGTGATATTTTAGTATCGTCTCTGCACTTACCTTCTCGAGTTCTTCCTCGGTTGCATATCCACGGTGGCCATTTTCAATAATTAGGGTTCCATGTGCTGAGTGGACTCTATGAAGGAAATTGGAACCTAACAATCTTCCTACTTGAGATGTCATTGGATCATCTAGAAATACCTGTAACAGTTCTTCAAATGCTTCTTTCCAAGCTTCATAATCTGCTAATTTAATGTCTTTTGTACCACGCACAGAGATAGCTTTTAGATTCTTGGAGCCCATTACAGCACCCATTCCAGCTCTTGCAGCTGCACGGCTCTCAGTCTCTATTATGGCTGCAGTTGCAACTAAATTTTCTCCTGCAGGCCCTATTGCTACGGCCTTTATGTTCCGATCTTCCTCTTTCTCTCTAAGGTGGTCAAATGTTTCATGAGTGGTTAAACCCCACAAATCTTTGGCACTTTTAATCTCAACATCGTCATCTTGGATGGAGAGATAAACGGGCTCTTGAGCTTTGCCAGTAATTACTATGAAGTCATAACCGGCATGCTTTAGCTCCATAGCAAAATCTCCACCAGAATTAGAATCTCCATGAATCCCGGTGGCTGGAGATCTAGCTCCAACGGTGAATCTACCTGAAGCAGGGGCTATTCCCGACAGAGGACCAGTAGCAAATACCAAAGGATTTTTAGGATCTAAAGGGTCTCTCTCAGGATCCACAAGGTCAAAAAGAAGTTTTGCAACAAATCCACGCCCACCAATGTACTTTACAGCAAGTTCAGGATCGAGATCTTTTGTTAGAATTTTGTTCTTAGATAAGTCGACCCAAAGGGTCTTTCCTGCATACCCACCTTCAATATGTATACTCATATAACCTTCCTCCATTAAAAATTTCAATATATGGTATACAAATTGAAATTCTTAAGCTTTTTGGTATAGACATTATGAAAGAAATTATAACATTATGTAAAAAGAAATTGGAATTTTCATACTATATAATCCCCCCATGGTATAACACAAATGAAGTTAAAAGAAAAAAACTAACACTCTTTTACTCTTTTTCAACAATTGCAACGGCTCTGACCCATCCAGCACTTGCTTTCTCAATCTTTATTGGGAAAAGAACTACTACAAAACCTGTTGGTTTTGGTATTTTGTCCAAGTTTGCCAGTCTTTCTAGATGTATATATTCTCTTTCCCTTCCAACATTGTGAGCTGGCCAGAGAACACTTTTATCCCCAGTTCTCTTGTATTCTTCTCCCATTACTTTAAATGCCCTGTCAAATCCAAATGCATCAATTCCCATAACTTTTACGCCTTGGTCAATTATGTAAAGTGTTGCTTCTCGGCTCATTCCTGGGTGGGCCTCAAAATATTCCCTTGTTCCCCATTTCTTGTCCCATCCAGTGTGAATTAAGACGATGTCCCATGGTTGAAGTTTGTAATTAATCTTTTTCAAAGCTTCTTTCACGTCTTCTTCAGTTATAAGTTCTCCAGGGCCTTTATGTGTCATGTCTAGGACTACTCCGTTTCCAATACACCATTCAAGAGGTACTTCATCGATAGTTTTTGCTTTCATTTTACCATTTTCAGTTGTGGGGAAGAAATGCCAAGGAGCATCCATGTGAGTACCGATGTGAGTAGCCAAAGTTAATTCTTCCCAGGCTTGTGAGTGATACTCATAAAATGGTGGTCCGGGAGGGAAGTCTATAGGATTTATTCCTGTGGGAACTGAATTTAGCCTAGCACCTTGTTCATGGTCCCATTGAGTCATCTTTACATACCCTACAATGTCAGGCATAAAGGGCTGTATTGGCAGTGTCAAATCAATTAACTGATATTTTTCTCTGTCCCAAAACAAGGTTTGCCACCTCCAAATGTCTGATCACTTGGTATATTTCATGAAACTATTTAACTTTTTTGGTTTGACTTCCATGCTATTAGTAGGCCCATATCAAAAATAAATTTTAATAATATAAAACATTTTGATACATAGTAAAGCAACCTAGAAGAAAGACACAACCCCACCCCATGATAATAAGTTATAAAAAAGAGGAAAATTGAATCTAACGTTTCTATGATAATAATGTATTTAGAGAGCTCCGCCATGTACTACTGGCAGGAAGAAGACTTCCTCTCCATCCTCTAATTGGACTCTGGGTAAGTCTTTAGGTATCAATACTCGCCCTCTTACAATGATAGTTGAAAATTCAAAGATCTTATTAGGATTATCCTCAAAAAACTCTGCCAATTGGGGGTATCTTTGGAAGAGAATGTCAACTAACTCTTGAACGGTAAGAGAGGATTTGTCTATTTCGATTGTTTCCTTATGTTTTTTTATTTTTTCGTAAAATGGTCCCCCATAGGTCAAAGTTAGTTTCACAATTTACACCTCAATTTACATTTCGGTACTTTCTGCTTTTTGGATTTTTCCCTTTTTAACATTCCAAACTGTCTCGGCTCTAGCCTGGACAATTTTAACCTTTTCCGGGAAATTTTCGTACCTGTCTATTGCCCATTCAATATCCATAAAGACTCCATAATGATCTTCAATCTTTTTGGCATATTCTACAAGTAGTGCTATCTCTTTCTCATTAATTGAAGGCATTTTTCTGAACTGTGGAAATACAGGAAGCTCTTTCACGGTTTGAGTGTAAGGGTCCCAGTCGATTCTTATAGTCTTTTCTGCAATCTGCTTCTTTATAATCCGCTTAGTGTTTTTATCCACTACAAAATGGTCTGGGATTACTCTTCCACTCACAACGGCTTCTCCTAATCCCCAGCTTCCTTCAATTACTATCTCATTTTCATCTCCAGTAATGGGATTTACTGTGAACATGACTCCAGCGGCTTTAGAACGCACCATAGCCTGAATAACCACTGCCATATACACATTCTCGTGAGGGATGTTCATCTGATTTCTGTACACAATAGCTCTTGGAGTGTAAAGACTTGCCCAACACTTTTTCACGTGTTTAATCACACTCTCTGGGGTTGAGACATACAAATATGTATCTTGCATGCCAGCAAAACTGGCACTTGGCAAGTCTTCAGCAGTTGCTGAGCTTCGTACAGCCACTTTAGTGTTTTTTTCTTTTTTTATTTTACAAAGTTTTTCATAAGCCTCAACTAACTCCTTTTCAAAGTTTTTATCTAATTTTGCTGAGATTATCATGTTTTGTATTTTTTCAGCAGTTTCCTTTATTTCAGAAGGCTTAGTTATGCTTTTAGTTTCTCTTAACAAACGTTGGATTTCATCCCAGATTCCAGTTTGTGTCATAAAGTTCTTGAAAGCCGTTGAAGTTACTACAAACCCTTCTGGAACTCTTATTCCTATGGAAACTAGTTCCCCAAGATTTGCACCTTTTCCGCCAACTATGCTTAAGTCATCTTTACTTATATCTTCAAACCACAGGATATTTTTCTTACATTTTTCAGGAATTGACATATTCCCAACTCCTTGTGTCTAAATATATTATTTACATGTAATATATCAAACTTTTTAAACCTTTTTGTATACAAAATGTTATAATAAAAATCGTATTTTGTAAAAATATGAGAAGGGTGCTTACACTGTTAACGGTACACCATTAAAAATGTTGGCAATTTATGTTATACCTATTTATATAATAAAAATAAAAGGAACTAAAGCCTCACTCTTCTACAGTCTGTGGGAATGTTATTGTGACGTTAAACCATCCCAAGAACGCACCGAAGTATCCTGCTACTAGTGTCCAAAAGGCCGCAACAAAAGTGGCAGCGTACGAGCCTACTTCTACTGGAGGCAATGCTCCGGTGAAATATACAGCAAGCGTCATGGAAACTCCGTTGAATATGGGTAAAACAGCCTTTCCAATACTTGGGTTCTTAAAGCTATACACGATGATACCAATCCAAATGAAGTTCGTTATGATAAATGCAATATCAAATGTCATCGCTGATGTTAATGCAACAGAGGACGCCAACCAGAACCCTGTCATAAGGCAACCATAGAGGAAACCATATCCTATCGTTTTAAGTGCATCCATATTCGCTCCTAACACGAAATACTCAGCCCAAACAATAAAGCTGATCCACACGGGGAGTCCCCAAGTCCCCAATCTCGTTGCAAATGGAGTTGCTACCGCTACAGTTATAGGGGTGGCTATCCAAAGGGGTATCCTTTGTTTTACAACAGCCATGTGAACTCACCTTTAACTACTATGTGTCCTACCTTTATATATTTTGTGTATATCTTGTAATTTTTCTTTCTTTTTGTTTATTATTATCTGTATTTATTTCAACAAAAAATTTATGTTTTTAAAACAAAAAGTACGGCCTATTTTTTATCTTCTCCCTTAGTCTGAGGAATAAATGTAACATTGCTTTACAATTTTTAGGATAATATTTTTAGACGTTTTAATATTGAACCATTTTAGAACAAAATTTAAAAGAAAATAGTTTAAACTAGAAGGGTAATTTGTAATGTTTGACAACTAGTTCATCTATACCCATCTTTTCAAGGGCACTTAGGGGTACTTGCATGGAAACTTGCACTATTCCTGGAAGTCTACCAATCTCTACAGCTCCACTTATGGTGACTCTATTCCTAACTTCCTCAATGCTCATTCCAAAGAGCTTTGCAGCCCTTTCAAAGCCTCTCATTGCGGCTTCATTTATTGTGGGTCCAGAGCCTATTATTTGTATTGGTGCAACCGGTTCGGGTTCAATTCCAAACTTCTTAGCTAAAGTTTGCACTCTTTCCCATTCATCTTTTCTCCAAGGCTTAACCAGTGGTGGTAGGTCCTCTTCTGGGGGCAATAGGATTGGTCCTTCTAGATTGAGGTTCTTGATAACTGAAACCTCTACAACGCTCTCGGCACTTATATCTGTCGTGTGGCCTGCTACTTCTCCATCTCCTTGCATTGCATGAGCATCTCCAGCGTACACTCCTCCTCCATCGACCTTCACTGGGGCTATTATTATTGCTCCTTCCCTAACTGCATCAATGTCCAAGTGACCGTCTGTGAGCTTGGTTTCGTAGTCCTCTTTAGTTATTGCATAGGGGTGGGGCGCGTTTATCAAGAACGAACCAAAATCTCCTGCATTGTGTGAGTCGGGTATATCAACAGCGGGGACTGTTCCAAACTGTCCCAAAAATGGCCTTATTCTTGAGGGAACACCAACTATATCGGCTTTAGCAAAGATCAAAATTGGAACCTGCTTTGAGTTTTTGGGTAAGGAATGCCATTCCCAAGCCTCTTGAGCTATCATTTCAGCGGTCTCTTTGTTTACTGTAACTCCGACGCCAAGGCTTGGATCAAGAACCATGGTATACCCGTTGACCATCTTAAACGGTGATGCTGGAGAACCGCAGTGTTTACACCTTATGGCGTCTTCTCCAATCCCAATTACTTCAAACTCGGGCCAGGGATCGTTACATGAGGGACATTTCTTAGCCACGTATGGATCGCCAACAAAAGCTCCCTCTCTGACAGTATCAACACCTGAAGAGGCCGCCTTTGAGAGCACTTTTATGCTCTTTATCTGCATTACTAATGCATCACCAACTTTTGCTCCTTCAACGGCAACAGGAACGTTGACTTCGTGTCCTCCTCTAATGGTTGGCGTTATCATTGGGCCCCAGCATCCGGGTGCTGTAACGAAGATTATTCTTCCCCCATCTGCCACAGGCCCAAGCATTTTGGAGTGCGGTCCAATAATGCCGTTTGTTTGTAAGTCATTAAAAATCTCTTCTTCGGAAACCATTGCAAATCACCAAGCATTATTTTAACTATATAATATAAAAGTCTTTATGTATTTGACAAACTAGTAGATAAAAAATGTCCAAATTCTCTCCAGTTTGGCTGATCCTTAATAAGATTTTAAATCTCGAAAGTCGATAAAGTACAGTGATAAAAAATGTTTGGATTTGGTTATCACTCTTTTTTAAATGACCACATAAAAAAGAACAAATGTAAAAGATTACTGGAGATCGGCGTATACGATGGAGAGAATGCAAAAAACATGATTGAAGCAGCTAAGGAAAGTTTTCCTCCCAAAGAGATAGAGTATTATGGATTTGACTATTTTGAAGATGAACGACTGTACTGGAAGGTCTATAAAAAGTTGGAAGAAACAGGGTGTAGGTTTAAGCTATTTCAGGGAGATTCTAAGGTTACACTTCCCCAACATGTAGAGGAACTTCCGATAATGGATTTAATATTTATTGATGGCGGAAAATCCTATGAAACTGCAAAAAGCGACTGGGAGAACTGTAGAAAATTAATGGGAAAACATACGGTGGTGTTTGTTCATAACTACGAATTTCCAGGGGTTAAACGGATGGTAGATGAAATTCCCAGAGAGGAGTATATTGTGGAAATAATTCATCCCTCAGACGACTACGCAACTGCGAGGATTAGGAAAAAGTTGTAATGTCTGAGGCAAATGGCTTCAAATCCATTCGAAGTTCTCGATACTTGTATATACTTTGAACTCTTATACCCTTATGGTGTGTGAAAATGCGGTTGGTAATACTTATTGTGGGCTTACTCTTCTTTCTCCCTCTGGCGAGTGCATGCTATAACCCAATGGATTCTCTAGCAGTTGAGGTTTATCTCAACAAGCCAGAGCTTTCTTATGACTTAACTTCCCTCAAGCATGCGAAGAATGTTTTGATGGAAGATGAGAGGATGGTTTACCGCTCCCACTATGATAATAGGGTTGCAGTTATATTGAAAGAACAAGATGGGGTTTTACGGGTCAGAATCCAGATCCCAGCGAAGAGTTTTAACCTCACATATGCACATGCTTCTTTTGTGACTCCCTTGCTGATTTCTCAGGAAGAAGTTGAGAAGGCTAAAAAGCTCGGCTGGGATGTGAATAATCTCACCTTCAGAAAGGGGCATTTGCTTGTGCAGATAAGCACCGGAAGAGGCAACGAATGTCGCAGTGATTTCGATTGTGCCACAGGAGGATGTTCTGGAGAAGTGTGCACAACAAGAGACAAAGCCGGAGAAATAGTTACCCCTTGTATATATGCAGAGTGGTACGATTGTTTAAGGTTAACTCAATGCGGTTGTGTGAATGGTTTCTGCACGTGGGAACCCAATGAAGAATTCGAAAAGTGCTTAAAAGAGCACAACATGGACCCATCGAAGGTCATCAAAGTTCCAAGCGCCGAGATTTGGATAGCGGATTACAATAAAGAGAGGCCGAGCGAGGAAGATTTGGCGGAAATAAAGAAGTTACTTGATGTGTTTGGAGTGTCATGTGCGCTTAGGGATTTAACTTTTAAGACTGAAGTTACTAATTCCCCTGTAGGAGTTATCGATCCTTATTCCTTTGACTTCAAACAGGCCCTTAGAGTTGAACTTGAATGGCTCAGAGATGTAGGAATTATTAAAATTGAGAGCGAAGACATTAGTGCCATTCTTGAGTCTGCTGAGATGGGTAAAGCAGGTTATAACTCTCACATAGGCTGGTATGAAAAGGAAGGGAAATACTCATGGATTGCTTACGATGAGAGCGATAATCCGCTTTTGCTGAGATGTGTTGGCCAACCCTTTGAGCTTAAGCTTCCTGAGGGCGAGGTAGAACTTTCCCAGACTATTTCTACCCCGCAGGTATCTCAAGGTGTTTGTGGGCCGGGGATTTTGGTTGTACTCATGTTGGTGAGCTTAATGCGTAGGAAGAGACTTTGAGTTTTACTCTCTTATTTTTCAAAGCAGTTTCTCGATTAGTTTGTATTTCCCCTATAGTCTTCCTATGTATTTCTCTGGAATCTAGTATGAGATCTTCTTATGTTCAACTTTCAAAATTAGGATAAAACTCTGAGTTTAACAACAAATTTTGAAGTATTTATGGGTTATATTGGGGATTTTGGGGATAGTTATTATCTCTGTATATTCTAATCTTCAGAAGGTCAATTAAATATGAATTTGAAGTGCAACATAATCTATTTAAATAGTGTAACATTAGAATATTAGAGGATTACAAAGTGGGTGAAGAAAAATGTTTGAGAGCATTCTAAAAAAGCTGAATGAGATGAATGCTCCTGTAATCGGAAACTCTAGAGTTCCAGCAGCTGGCATAAAAGCATTTGAAGCAGTTATCAAGTACAAAGGGCTTAAAGAAGGGACTGAAGCAGTTAAGATAGCACTTCTTGAATTTTCAAAGTACAATAATGAAAATGAAGAAATACTCTATGAGTTTAGGGAGATACTTGAGAGAGAATTTTTGGGATTTGCTAAAGCAAGAATTATCAAAACTAAAGCCAAAGCCTTAAAGAAACTCTGGGAAGTAGAGGCTAGAGCTCTCTTTGCTTCAGTAAGGAGAACTAAATGGATATCATTTAGAGTGACTGAAGAGGAGTATAACCGAATTCTTGAATTGGCTACTAAAGAGGGACTTGATATTTCAAATTATGTTAGAAAGAGACTTGGGCTTAGTTATGGGATTAATTCTTATTCTAAAAATTGATCTTATGTTGCACCTATTTTAATATTATGTTGCACCAAAATATTTAAATAATATTGTTTCACATAAACTCCATAGTAAGTTTATTAATAATTACAAAGAATGTGATATGGAGAGGAGATAAAAATGGCTGAACCTGTGTTAAAATGGGCTGGAGGAAAAAGACAAATATTGCCTCAAATAATAGCACTAATGCCAAAAGACCTCAAAGAGAGAACATTTCATGAACCATTTTTTGGAGGAGGAGCCGTTACTTTTTGGCTAGAGCCAAAAAGAGGGACAATCAATGACATTAATCCCAAACTAATAAACTTCTATCTTGTGGTTAGAGATTATGTTGAAGAACTAATACAAGACGCAAAACACCATAAAAATGAGAAAGAGTATTATTATAGGGCTAGAGAAGAGTTTAATAAAATAATCAAAGAAGGTTTCAAACCTCCACACATAAGGCTTGCTAGTTTACTTCTGTATTTAAATAAGACAGCGTATAATGGCCTTTATAGAGAAAATAGAAAAGGAGAATTTAACGTTCCATTTGGTAGATATAAAAACCCGACTATAGTAGACGAAGAAAGACTTAGAAAAGCTAGTGAAGTCCTGAAGAGGCTTAAAATTTACAATGAAGATTTTACATATATTCTAACTGTTGCTCAGTCAGGGGATTTAGTGTATTTCGATCCACCGTATCATCCGATCTCCAAAACAGCTAACTTCACTAGCTACTCAAAAAATGACTTTACTCAAAAAGATCAAAAGAGGTTAAGAGATGTGTGTATTGAACTACATGAAATGGGAGTGTACTTTATCCTGAGTAACTCTCATGCCCAGTCAGTTAGAGAGCTATATGAAGGAATCGAAGAATTTGAAGTTATTACTGTTTATGCTAACAGGGCCATAAACTCAAAAGCAGACAAAAGAGGAAAAATAGCAGAGATATTGGTTACCAATGTGCCAAAAGAGCTTAGAGTCGGTATCTCAAAAGCAATTGAGTTAACAAAAAATGGAAACGGAACAAAATTGATGCCAATGGCTAAAAGAGAAATTAAAAAACAAATAACTATAACAGAGTTTCTTGTAAAAGTATAGTTCTGTTTATCTGCTATTATTAGAATTTTATTGAGAGTAATATCAAAACACTTAAACAACAGCATATTTTTATATAGCTTGAACTCCTATTCTTCTTTTGGTGGCATTAAATGAAAATTGAAGATGTATTTGACATCGTCCAAAGTTTGGAGGCAGCTGAAGTAAAAATTACAGCAAAAGGAATAAGAAAAGTTATTAGAGAAGGTGGAAGACGATTGATGTATACGGGATCAAATGGAACTGAAGTATATATCATCAGAACAGACAAAATTTGCCCTGGTGATTTCAAAGTTGTTCTAAAGCCAAAAGATAAAAAAGAATTCGCTCCAACGCACATAAGGTTATTTTTTGATTTATATCTCAAAAAAATCAGTGACTGGGAAAATGCTAAAAAACTCTTCTTTGCATTTGAAAAAGTGAATAGAGGGGTAGATATTGAAGAGGCTCTAAAAGAGATCAAGAATCTTAAATTTCCCATGGAACTTGACCCTTCTGATGTAACACTGTTTTATGGTTTTTTACTCTTGGCAGAGCAAGAATGGAATTATGGAAAACAAGGATGTAGGGAAAGCAGAATGAATCCTGCAAGGGAATTCCTTATGCGATTCATAAGATGGCTTGCATTAAGTGACTACGGCGATATAGACAAAGTAGTGACTATGGCAGTAAGAAATAAACCTCCCAAAAGTGGATTTGAAAAACCCTTAGAGGAACTTCTTAGAGAAAAATCAGAAGACAAAAACCTATTAGATTTTTAAAATGACTTGTCTGTAATTGAGACCTCGCAAGTATAACTCCACTCCTCTGATTTTCTTTTCTGGTGAATTTTGTTGTGGTGAAACGGTTTACTACCCAGTATAATAATGGTACAATGTTATTTAGTAATCATACCACCATTTCATACTTTCTTTAAATTTTCTAACATTTTCTCCTTTTCCTGGTTTTCTAAATATAAACAAGTGCTCATGAGCGATTAAATGGAAATCCCGATGCCATTTTTTCCATGGAATTGTGCCGATCATGTTATGCTGCAACTTTATAATGTCCTCTTTCAATATAAAACCAACCTCCAAAAATGCTTGCATAACTCTAAAAGCAATAGGCACATAATGTCTATGTCTTCTTGTATCTCCCATGAGTATAGCAGCATGTCTACCTGGCTTTAAGACTCTATAAAACTCACTTGCGACTTTTTGCATTTCTTTAACGAATTCATCTACTGAGGTAACTTTAGAAAGGTCTCCTTTTACCTCTAACTTGGCTTTTTTGCTATAACTAATAATGTTAGCATAAGGTGGATGGGTGGCTATCAAATCTATGCTTTCATTTTCAATTTTGTCAAGATTTCTAGCATCTCCATGGTAAAGTGTTATTGTTGGTTCGCTCCACTCCTCTGTTTCATTTTCTTCTTTTTTCTGAAGAAATGCACCTAAATTTGTTTTTTTCTCTAATTGGGGATTATAAGTGAAATTGAGTCTATCCCACGCAACCATTAAGGCCTCATAATTGATGTCAATCCCAATCCCATGTCTCCCTAAAAGCTTACATTCTATCAACGTTGTGCCGCTTCCTACAAATGCGTCTAATACTACATCTTTAGGTTTTGTGTACTTTAGAATTAAATTTCTTGGTACCTGGGGAGCCCAATTCCCTCTGTATTTGGCATTAGCATAGTGAGTGGCCCATTTTCCTCGTTCAGGAAAACTCCACACAGTAGAACTTTCTAATTCGAATTTAACAGGCTGGAAGGTAGTTATATGAAGAGGTTTACCAATTGTAATCTTTCTGTCCTCAATAATTACGTACTCATGTGTTTTTATATATTCCAGATATTCATTAAATGGAACTTCACGCATAGGTGTGTATTTATTCATTAGTTCTCACCAAATTTATTGCTATTCTAAAGCTTTAAAAAACTACTCTATATTTTAAGCCCCGCCTTTTTCATTGCAACTACTGGGTGCATACCATTCATAACATCTTGGAACATCTGATAAGCTTGTTGTCTTCCGTTATATCCCTTAGAAGGAGGATAGTTGACATCTTCCTGTTCAAAAATTAACCACAATGCATAAAGGATATACTCTATGGAATAGCCAGGCGCACTGTTTATTTGCTTAATGTCATCAGAACTCATAGTCTTTAGAATTTCCTCGGGGGATTCCCCAGTATAAACTCTTGTAATGGCATTAAATACCTTTTTGGCAATCTCTTTATTATGGCAAAGTTTTCCATAGAAATCAATTATAAAATGAGCGTGTTTCGGGGTAAAAAAGCGTTTATTCCCTCGAAATTTGGCCTGTATTATAAAATCATCAGGGCTTTTATCCCCTCGTTTTGTAGAGATTTTGAAGTCACATATTTCGATTTCTACTATTGTCACTTAGGTACCCCCACTATAACTTAAAGATTAAAAGATTAAAGAAGCTTTTCAATTACTTTATAATCTTCTTCTGGGATCTCACGCATTGCTTTTCCGAATAAGTGTGTTGACCATTTCTTTTTATTTTTGATAAAGTTTAATTTTGGAATCAAAGACTTAAATTCAATTTCCCCAAACTTAATTGGTTTAAGTTTGATTCTCCAAGGATATACTTCATTGCTGCCTTTTGGAGCTTTAAATATCTTTTTGGAATCTTTAAATGGTTCAGCCACAACTTCATAAATAGCTACAATTTTTGGCTCTAGAACATTTCCCTTCTGATCTTTTTCCTGTTTAAGGTAAATAACTACTTTATCTCCGGGTTTAACTTTTAAAAGGGTATTTTTGTGTCTCTTTTCAGGAACGCCCCAGAGATTGTTCTTCTTAATTATTCCCCAATTTTCTCTATTTGTTATACAAAGCCAATATGGCATTATCGATCACCAATGATCCTTGTCTCAGGATAATATTAAAATATTTCCCTCTATTTTCTTGCATAAGACTTAATTCCATACATGTGAGAAGGGCATATTAGTTACTTTAAACAAAAGTCAAGCAATAATTAGTGAATTTTTCCATATTTTCTTCAACGTTGAGGAATATTGTTGAAATGCTACATAGATCTCTCTTTGTAGATCTCAACCTAATAATCTTCTCTTTAACTTTTCTGACTTTGGCCTTTAAATTAGACCATAAATCATTAAGATCAACATTCGAATTCCCTTCTTTGCTGTAACGTGGGGACAGAGAGTTTCCTAGTAATTCTTAATAATTTGTAAGGTAATCAAGAAGTTTGGATTTCACTGAACTTGAAGAGCATCTAGATGAAGATACTTGGTAGAAAAGTTGATGCCGCAATAAAATCTTAATTTAAACTAGGATAGTTTATACAAAGCTTAAACAGACATGCATAAAGTAACCATATGAAGATGTACCCTTTTGAGATCTTAATGAAAAGATGTTTAGGTAGAAACAATTAATGGGTTTCAAAGCCTCTTCACTAACTCCCTCACCTTCTCTTTTCCTTCGTTCAAAATCGGTTGGCCGTGACTTGGCAACAAATGCACAAAATCAATTTCTAAAAGCCTTCTTATCGCTTCCCTGTTCTTCATTGGATCGAGAGAGTAATGATGCGGGACCTCTTCGAGTCTTCCATCTTGCTCATAGAGTAAGTCTCCAACAAAAAGGGCCTTGGTTTTTAGATCTAGCAGACAAATACTCCCAGGTGTGTGGCCGGGAGAGTGAATGATCTTTAATCCCTCGACCACATCCCCATCATTTAAGACTACTTCCACGTCCACAGGTTCTATCGCCTTTTGGAATGTTTTCTCTCCATGGAACGTCTTCTCACCTGTGAAATATGGAACTTCATCTTTATGGGCGGCAACATTTGCACCAGTGGCTTCTTTAAGGGCTTTTAGTGCCCCTATATGGTCATAATGAGCATGGGTAGCTATAATGAGTTCCACTTCCTCGGGGACACGGCCTAGGCCGTCTATGTATTTTATTATCTTCTCATACTCCTCTGGGAGACCGGTATCTATTGTTATGAGTTTGTTATTCCTCACTATAATATAGACATTTGCAAACGTGTTATCTACAAGGTGGATGTCTCCTATAACTTTCATAATGAAATCACCATTTTTGCATTGGACTTTATTCTTAAAGTGGTTTTTGCTCATAATGCACCAAAAGATTTAAGTATGAATTTTATTCACATTAAGTTAGATAAGAGTCACGATCATCTTGGGGTGAGAGAATGGACGAGCATGGGAGACTACTCGATGTCCTCGGAAACGAGACGAGGCGGAGAATATTATTATTACTAACTAAAAGACCTTATTTTGTAAGTGAGCTTTCTAAAGAGTTAAGAGTTGGTCAAAAAGCTGTTTTGGAACATCTGCGGATTCTTGAGGGAGCGGGCCTAATAGAGGGAAGAGTGGAGAAAATCCCGAGAGGAAGGCCAAGAAAATACTACCAGATCAAACGCGGTATTAGACTGGAGGTGCTTTTGACCCCATACTCCTTTGGAACTGAGATGTACGAGCCAAAGGTTCCGAGGGTCACTAAGGAGTATGAAGAGGTAAAGCAGCTCATAAAGTCTAGAGAGCCCATTGAAGTCAAGATGAAGGAACTTGCAGACTTTTTAAATGAAATTGAAGGAAGAATAGAGGAGTACATGAGGATGAAAAGCGAGCTTGAAGAAGTCAGAATGCTCGCTGAGACCTATATGCGAAACCTCATGTTGCGAGTTGCCAAGGAAAGTGAAAATCACTTTGACGAGCTCTTACGAGAATTCGAGGGCATACTACCCAGAGAAATTATTGAAGATCTAAAAAGGATAAAGAAAGAGTTTCATATTTAAAGGATCTTTCCTTCTTCTTTAAGCGTTACGAGCCTTGTAACATATCCTGCTATCCTGTTCCTTATGGTCTTGCTTGTGATATTTGTGAGTTCCTCAACTTTCTTTTTGTTGTGCTCAAAATCTCTTGTGAATTCATTTGGATACCTATCAAACAGCTCCCTCGCAGTTCTCTTAATGAAACCTTGCTTAATGTTTCCCATTCCTCATCCCTCCGATAATCTTGAATTACCACTCCCAACTCAAGTGAGGCTGTTTTAAACTTTTCCCAACCAAATTTATAAAGCTTCCCTTTGAGGATTATACATGCTCAAGGAAAGGATCGTCTGCTATGGTCACGAGAACGTGAAGGCAACACATCGTTCGACGCTAGAAATAACTAAAGAGGATTATCTAACTCCCAGAGGAGATTGTATCATATGTGTAAAAGCCAGTAAGGGCCTTAAAGACCTAAATGAGGAATTAAAGAAAGCTTTGAGACGAGGGAAGAGAATTAAAATTAGAATAATCGTTGATGGTCTTGTTGATGAGATTGTCGCATTTGGGGATGAAAATCTAAGTTTTGAGAACGAGGTTTCTATGGTTATAAGGAAAAGTACCTACATAGATGGAAGAACTCTAGCTGTAAAAGCCACTAAGGCGGCTAAAGACATAAAACGTGAAATTGTAGAAAGGCTGAAAAATCCAGAGCAAAAGGTTATAGTTGAGTTAATCGTGGATGATGAGCTTTAACTTTTATAATATCTAAGGACAATTAGTTCTGGTGAGTCTTATGATAAATCGGGAGAGGCTTTTATCCCAAGGGGATATTAAAGCTAAAGAGATAGCTTTAACTCTCATGAATGAAGCCATAAGAAGTGCGGATCCTTACGAGGCCGTTAAGCGGGTATTAAAATTTGAGGATAATAAGGTTATTATCAAAGGAAAAGAATTCCCAATAAACGGTGGGATTTACGTCTTGGCCTTTGGAAAGGCTGCTTGTTCTATGGCTAAGGCCGTTGAAGAAGTCCTAGAGGGTAAAATAGTAGAGGGACTTGCTGTTACGAAGTATGGCTATGCCCTTCCATTAAAGAAAATTAGGGTGATTGAGGCTGGCCACCCAATTCCCGACGAAAACTCAATGAAAGGGGCCCAGTTGGGAGTTGAACTTGCTAAGAAAGTCGGGGAAAATGATATTCTCCTAGTGCTGATCTCGGGTGGTGGTTCAGCGCTCTTCATGCTCCCCGAGGATGGAATAAGCTTGGAGGACAAGATGAAAACAAATGAGCTCCTCCTCAAAAGTGGTGCTAAGATCTATGAAATTAACACCGTTAGAAAGCACATATCGAAAGTTAAAGGAGGAAAACTAGCTAAACTCGTTAAAGGGACTCTTATAAGCTTAATTCTTTCCGATGTGGTTGGTGATCCCCTCGAAGCAATAGCCTCTGGACCAACTGTAAAGGACCCAACCACTTTTCAAGATGCTTATAGGCTCCTAAAGCTCTACAACGTTTGGGGTAAGCTGCCTGAGAGTGTTAAAAGGCACATAGAACTTGGCATTAAGGGAGAGAGGGAAGAAACTCTAAAAGAGGATTTACCCAATGTGCACAATTTTCTTATAGCAAGCAATTCTCTTGCCTGCGAATCGGCAAAGAGAAAAGCGGAGGAATTAGGATTAAATGCTTACATTATAACGACCACGTTGGAGGGGGAAGCGAGAGAGGTTGCCATAGCCTTTGGTTCTATTATTGAGGAAATATATCATAGGGAAAGGCCCTTTAAGAGACCGTGTGTTCTAATAGCCGGTGGAGAGACAACGGTAACTATCGAAGGTGAACCTGGTCTTGGAGGGCCGAATCAAGAGTTCGCTTTGAGTATAGCAAGAAAGATCTCTGGACTTAGGGGCGTGGCAGTGTTGGCAATGGACACAGATGGTACAGATGGTCCTACAGATGCAGCAGGGGGGTTAGTAGACTCTTATACACTAGAAACTTTGAAGGAGAGAGGTATTGATGTGGAAGAGTTTCTTAAGGCCCACAATGCATACGAAGCATTGAAAGAAGCTAATGCTTTGCTATTAACAGGGGCAACCAGAACGAATGTGAATTCGATAGTTATTGCTGTTATTCTCTAATTTTTTATGGGAGGTGCTTTAGATATTCTTTAGATTCTTTAAGGCGCTTTTTAAAATCTCTATTGCTTTTAAATACTCTTCCAGGTTCAAGCGTTCATGGGGAGTATGATCCAATTTGGAATCGCCGGGGCCATATGCTACAGCGTCAACCTTAAACTTAGGAGCCAAGATGTTCATATCTGCAGTTCCGCTCTTCTTTTTAAGCCTTGGCTTTACGCCATTCTCTCTTATGGCTCTAACAAAGGTTCTAACTAATGGACTTTTTACGGAGACTTCGTAGGCAGGGACAAAATCTAAGATTTCTCCTTTAATCGGTGGTTCATAACCAATCGGCGTTCTAATATTAACTATCATGTCTCCATAAAAGTCAAAATCTCTCTCATAGGCCTCAAACTTTAAAATCCTCCCATTTGGTCTATCAAAGCCTTCATTGAAATCCTTACTTATTCCCAGCCACTTTTCAATTAGCTTTTCTGCAGCACCTTTTGAACTTAGACTTCCATGGAATTTCTCAACTTTTTCTATAAACTTCATCGTCAAGCTTCCTTTATAACCGATTGTAACTCCATCAAAGCCACTTGGTTCTCCAATTATTATAAAATTCGGCTGTGGAATACTCAGATTTTTAGCACCCTTTGAGAATCCTTCCTCATCCACAAGGGATGCAAATATTAGATTTGCTTTGCTCTCAATGAATGCGAAGAAAAACGTTGCCAAGGGCCCTTTAGCATCAACACTACCCCTTCCCCATAGATAATTATTTTCAATCCTAACTGGAATTATCCCGTCAACCGTGTCCATATGGCCTGCTAAGAGAATCCTATTTCCCTTACCATTTTTCTCAGCTATGACATTACCCACTTCATCAATATATGCCTCGACTCCAAAGCTCTCGAAACTCTCAACTAAGAACTTGGCAACCTTTTCTTCCTGGCCGCTGGGACTGTAAATACTAACTAGCTCCTTTAAAAACTCAATTTTTTCCTCTTCGCTAACCATTAAGGACACCCTCAATAGTTTCCTTGACCCAAAGCATCTGTTCCTTTGTAATTATCAGTGGAGGTAAAAGCCTAATTACTTTATTTCCAGCCGTGTTTACCAGTAATCCTCTCTCTTGGAGTTTTTCTACGTATTTTCCAGCATTCTCTTTTAGGAGAACCCCAAGCATCAGCCCTTTTCCTCTAGTCATTATTACCTTGTTCCCTTCTATACTTATGCTCTTTTCCTCAGCTTTTTCTATGAGTTTTTCTCTTCTTAAGATTCTCAATGTCGTTGCCATAGCTTTGCAAGCAAGGGGATTTCCTCCAAAAGTTGAACCGTGCTTTCCTCTCGGGATGT
>NZ_JXCG01000016.1 GCF_001317345.1 Thermococcus sp. EP1
GATCCTCTTGGGGACAAACTCTACCTGTAATAGCTGGTAAAGAATTGTTTCTCCATATGACTTCTAAAGCACCTCTTATGTCTTCTTCGATTATTTTTGTGATAAAAGCAGGAATATCAATGTAAACAGGACACCCTTGGATACAAGGAGCGGGCTTACATTGAAGACATCTTTCGGCCTCTTTTTTAGCCAGTTCAAATGTATAACCTAGGTTAACTTCATTAAAGTCCTTATTTCTTTCTTCAGGATGTCTTTCTGGGGTTGGAACTCTTTCTTTTATAATTTTTCTTGGCATTTAAATCATCCCCCTCTCACGCTTCCACTTTTCAAAAGAGATCTTTTCTAAATCTTTGTAATAGTCAAGTCTTCTCATGAGTTCATCAAAGTCTACCTCATGTCCATCAAATTCTGGCCCGTCTACACATGCAAATTTTATCTCTCCTCCAGCGGTAACCCTACACACGCCACACATTCCTGTTGCATCCACCATTATTGGGTTTAAGCTAACTATGGTCTTGATTCCATAGGGTTTTGTTAATTCTGCTACAAATTTCATCATGATTGTAGGGCCTACTGCGTGAACAATGTCGATTTTTCTTCCCTCATCAATAAGCTTCTGTAGAGCATGAGTAGTAAAACCCTTCATTCCATAGCTGCCATCGTTTGTGGTCACTATTACTTCATCACTCACTGACTTTAGCTTTTCTTCCCAAAAAACTAGCTCCTTATTTCTGAAACCTAAAATAGATATAACATAATTGCCTGCTTCCTTCATAGCTCTTGCTACAGGATAAATTTCTGCAACCCCGACTCCACCACCAATCATGACAACAGTGCCAAACTTGTCTATGTGGCTTGGTTTGCCCAAGGGCCCTAAAATATCCAGAAGATATTGGCCAGCTTCGTATGTGCCAAGTTCATATGTGCTTTTTCCAACTTCTTGGGCAACGATTGTTATTGTTCCCGTCTCAATATTTTTATCAGCTATAGTTAACGGGATTCTCTCTCCTCTTTCATGGAGTCTGATTACCACAAACTGCCCTGGTTTCGCATGTTTAGCTATTTTAGGCGCCTCTATTTCAAAAAGATTGATATGGGGCGCTAATTTTTCCTTGTGAACTATCTTGAACACAAGACATCACCACAATTACTTTTGAGGTTTACTAATATAAACCTTTTCCAAATAGAGACACTGGTGCTCATAATTATACTAAGCAGTTATAAAATATCATTAATCCTCATTAGTGTGCCTCAAAGTATATGTTTGTAACGTTTGGTTAGTCACCATCCGTTTAAAAAATCCTTAAATCGGGTCTTTACAAACATAAAATTGAATAATAGATCTGGGTGGTTATCTTGCGGTACGTAAAGTTACCTCAGGAAAATTTTGAGGAATTCTTTAATTCGCTGAAGAAATGGGGCATTGTCTATGCTCCAGTAAAAAAAGAAAATATCTACTCATTTCAAAAAGTTCAGGATGTTTCAGAAGTAGCCTTGGATTACACAAGGACAATGCTTCCGCCAAAAAAGTTCTTTGTAAGGCCAAAAGACGAGATGCTTAAGCTTAAAGAGGGCCATTGGGAGGAGGCTAATGGCACAGAGCCTATAGTTCTCTTTGGGGTTCATTCCTGCGATATACACGGGTTAGAAATTTTGGACAAAGTTTATTTGAGTGATCCAGTGGATCCGTACTACAAAAAAAGACGGGAGAACTCAATAATAATAGGTATAAGCTGTATGCCAGATGAATACTGTTTTTGCAAGAGTTTGGGCACAGACTTTGCCATGCACGGGTTCGACTTGTTTTTACATGAGCTTCCCGATGGCTGGCTTGTCAGAGTTGGGAGTGTAAAGGGACATGAGATTGCATGGGGAAGTGAAGAACTCTTTGAGGAGCTAACTGAAGAAGACATGAAGAATTTTAGAGAATTTGAGGAAAAAAGAGCTAATTCGTTCCAGAAACACCTTAACAAAGAGGGACTTGAAGACATGCTTGATCTAGCATACAACAGTCCTGTGTGGAAGAAATACGAGAGAATCTGTCTTGGCTGTGGGAACTGTAACATGGTCTGTCCAACATGCAGGTGTTACGAAGTTTGTGACCTCTGGATGAACGCATATGAAGCAGTGAGAGTTAGACGCTATGATTCCTGTTTCATGGATAGCCATGGATTGGTGGCAGGGGGACATAATTTCAGACCAACTCGCTTAGATCGCTTTAGACATCGGTACTACTGTAAGAGTTACTTTGATCCCTCTGCGGGCTTTAATTGCGTTGGTTGTGGACGATGTGATGAATTCTGCCCAGCAAAGATAGAACACGTTAAAGTTCTTGATGAGGTAAGGGAGGGATTGCAATGACCTTCCAAACACATGATGCAAGGATTTTAGAGGTAAAAGAACTAACTTCAAGAGAGAAACTCTTCACCCTCCGTTTCGTTGATCCTGAGATTAACAGGAAGTTCAAATATAAGCCAGGGCAATTTGTAGTGGTTGACATCAGAGGATTTGGAGAGTTCCCAATAAGTCTTTGCTCAACTCCTACAAGAGAAGGCTATTTCCAGCTTTGTGTTAGACGAGTAGGGAGAATGACCAAATACATGCACAATTTGAAAGAGGGAGATATAGTTGGAATAAGGGGTCCATATGGTAACGGATTTCCAATGGAGAAGATGGAAGGAAGCACGTTAATCTTAGTAGCAGGCGGTCTAGGAATGGCACCACTAAGATCAGTACTTTGGTATGCCCTTGATAGTGGAAAATATGAAAAGATATATCTGTTCTATGGTACCAAGGCCTACGAGGACATTCTCTTTAGAGATGAGGTAATTCATCTGCTGAAACATGGAGAGGACATGAACTGTCACGTGAAACTTGCCTATGAGGTGGAAAGTCCCTCATGTATATATCTAGAAAAGGGCTACTCACCAAGAGTTTGTAAGGGAGTTGTCACGGATCTCTTTAGAGGAGAAAGCTTTGATGTAGAAAACACCTATGCTTTGATATGTGGTCCTCCAGTGATGTATAAGTTTGTTATCAAGGAGCTCTTAGACAGAAAGCTATCTCCAGGGAGAATTTACATGACTCTTGAAAGAAGAATGCGGTGTGGAGTTGGAAAATGTGGGCACTGTATCGTGGGAACAAGCACCTCAATTAAGTACGTGTGCAAAGATGGTCCTGTATTTACATATTGGGATGCACTTTCAACAAGGGGGCTGATATGATGCTCAAATTGGGTGTTTTTGAGCTGACTGATTGTGGTGGATGTGCACTAAATATCCTCTTCCTCTATGAAAAACTCTTTGACTTGCTTGAGTTCTACGAAATAAAAGAGTTCCACATGGCATCGAGCTTTAAGGAGCATGATACTTTGGATGTTGCCTTGGTTACGGGAACCGTCTCTACTCAGAGAGATTTAAACCTCCTCCATTATGCAAGAAACCATTCTAAATACCTCATCGCATTGGGAACATGTGCTACCCATGGAGATGTTCAGGCTAGTGTTGAAGGAAAAATAAGAGAGAAACTTGAGAAAGTTTATGGGACTAAAGCAAATCCGATGAGGGCCTTAGACTCAACTCCAATTGTTCAGCATGTTGCGGTAGATTATGCACTACCAGGTTGTCCTTATGATAAGGATGAGATTTACCAAATTCTCATGAATCTGGCTAAGGGCGTTGAACCACCAACAAAGGATTATCCTGTATGTATAGAGTGTAAACTGAATGAATACGAATGTGTCCTTATAAAAAGAGGCATTCCTTGTCTGGGACCTATAACTCTCGGAGGTTGCAATGCTGTGTGCATAAAGTCCAAAGTGGGTTGCATTGGTTGTAGAGGGCCACTACCCAAAGAAGCAAATCCAGCAAGTGAATTTGAGATTCTCAAGGAGCTCGGTTATGATGAAGAATACATTCGCAGAAAGTTTAAGACTTTTGCAAGGGGTGAGCTCAGATGGTAAGCATTGAAATAGATGCATTCACAAGGGTTGAAGGGAACGGAGGAGCAGAAGTTATCATTGAAAATGGAGAAGTAAAAGACGTCAAAGTTAAAATATTTGAGGGGCCGAGATTCTTTGAACTTCTTACCCTAGGAAGATATTACTGGGATGTCCCAGATTTAGAGGCAAGAATATGTGCGATTTGTTATCTCTCACATTCTGTTGCTTCAGTGCTTGGCATAGAGAGGGCCTTTGACGTCAAGGTTTCAAAAGAGATAGAACTTTTGAGGGAACTTGGACTTCTTGGGGAGCTTTTGGAGAGTAATGCCCTACACCTATACTTACTAGTAGCTCCTGATCTCTTTGGGTATCCTGATGCAATACGAATGGCAAGTAAACATGGAGAAATTGTCAAAGAAGGGCTAGCAATTAAAGCCTTTGGTAATTATATACGTGAAATCATTGGTGGAAGGGAGATACATGGCATTAACATCAAGCCAGGAGGATTTGGAAGGTATCCCACTGTAGAGGAATTAGAAAGAATGGAAAGACAAAGTGAGGCTTTATTGAGGCTTGCAAGAAGAGGAGTGGGAATATTCGCTGGCCAAGAAACACTTGGGGCTAAACCCGCGCACTATGTTGTAGTGAATGGGTACCTGTATGGAGATAAGCTCATAGCATCAGATAAAGATACCTTTGACTACTTTGAACGCATTGAGGAGAAAGCATTGTCGTATAGTTTTGCAAAGCAGAGTAGATATAAAGGCGAAATTTTCATGGTGGGTGCACTTCCAAGAGTCTTACTAAAGTCAGAAATGTTGACTCCAATGGCAAAACATCTCTATGAAGAGTACAAAGAGAAACTTGCTCAGGGTTATGTAAGCTTAAATAACCTAGCTCAAGCAATTGAGCTTGTTTATGCACTGGAAAGAACCAAGGAAATAACTAGAGAACTCTTAGACAAAGGTATAGATGGGGAAAATGTACCCATTGAGCCTCAAGAGGGAGAGGGGATTGGCTACGTTGAAGCGCCGAGGGGAGTTCTGATACACCACTATAAAATTGATGGAGATGGAAACATTGCATATTCAAATATTATCACCCCTACGGCATTCAACCACGCTATAATGGAACTCAGCCTTTATGAAGAAGCCAAAAGAAGGTATGGAACTTCAGATGAAAGTACATTTTTGCAGAAATTAGAGGAGACAGTAAGAGCTTTTGACCCATGTATTTCTTGTTCTGTGCACGTTGTTAGACTTTAGCACTTTTTTTCTTTACAAAAACTTTATATTTTTCAGTTCTGAAATTTGTAATAGGTGATATTTTGGAGTCCCTAAAGGACATCTTTAAACTTATTGATGAAGTGAAATTTGGGGAAAGTGTACTTATTGAGTATTATCGCTCTTTTATTCCAGAACTAACTACCCTTGGTCTTCTATATTATGCAAGAGAAAAGGGATTACCCGTTATCATTGATGATAATTTTGATGCCCTTCATGTTATTCAAAAGCATCTTGAATTTGTGGGCATTAAAGAAGACTTTAAAGATGCATTTGTTATAAAAACTGGTGGAAAGAGGGAAGTGGGAAATGTCGTTACAAGGATTAAATTCGTAAGTGAACCCGCCATCTATATAAAGAACTATGAAGACACGGGAAGGGCTATTTTTTCAAAGTTTGAAAGATCAATAAACATTGTTCTTGGTCTTGAGAGGTTATTCGCATTTGTTAGTTCTGTTCCAGAGTTTTATGCGTTGCTCTTATCAATACAATCATTCTTAGGCAATAAACGAAGGAAATCTTTCTACCTAATTAACAAAGACGTAGCATCTTCGAGTGAATTCAATCCTCTTCCAGAATTAGAGCGCGTGGCAACCACAGTGATTGAAGCAAACCCAACACCTACAAGTGGATTCTTCACTTTCAAGAAATCTACAAATCCGGAGTTACTAGGGAAGAGTATTGAGATTCCTATAGGGGTGATAGGATGGAGATAACGAAAGAACGTCTCTTCAATATGGTGGATAGGACTTCCTTTGGTGATTTAGTTCTAATAGAAGATGAAACTTCTTATGGGAGCACTTTGACTACCTATTTTTTTGTGAACTATGCACGTGAAAGAGGGCTAAAAATCCTTATTGATGATGTTTTAGATTCTCTCTTCTTAGTAAAAAAACATCTGGAGTTTTTACAGGTGCAGGAAGATTTCTCGGATGTGGTTGTGATCAAGACCGGTGGAAAGAAGAAGATCGGAAAAATCGTTGCGAGGATCCCCCTTGAAAGCGAGCCCGTGGTGTATCTCAGTCGTTATGAAAGTACAGCTAGGAGCGTTTATTCTGAAGGAAAATACATAAATATTGTTCTTGGTCTTGAAAGATTGTTTGCATTCATGCAGAGCCCGTTGGAGTTTTACACAGTTATAGACTCCATTCAAGGGTTTTTGGGGAATCGGAGTAGAAAGGCCTTTTATATAATAGACAAAAATGTAGCCTCAACATTAAAATTCAATCCCATTCCCGATTTAGAGGAGATAGCAACCACTGTCCTCTATATACAGGGAGAGTATGGGAGTGGAAAAATACGCTTTATAAAGACCCCCTTTGTTGAATGGTTGAATGAGGACTTTGAAATTGTGTTGGATAAAGTTCTAAAGTGGTAGGGATGGGAATTTTTGACAGGTTCTTTAGAAAGGAAAGAGTTGAGGTAGTCTCTAAAAAGCCGGTGGGGAAATTCAAAGTAGAGGAAGTTCTCAACATATTGGGGAAGCAAGTTATCATTGGAGAGGTTCTCGAGGGAGTTATATATCCGGGATATAAGCTCAAAGGAAGGGGAGTCGCTTTAATAAGAGAGATCCAAAAAGATAGGAAGAAAGTAGATTTTGCTCTTGAGTATGATCGTGTTGGGCTCGTTTTAGAAGGCACACTTAGTGCTGAAGGAGGAGAAGTTCTAGAGGTTTATCAAGCCTAAGGGCTTTTAAACCCTTTTTAGAAACTCTTTTTGGTGGTGGGGATGATAATATTTGACAATCATTTTCATGTCGATCCATTTAAGGGATTGTTTTTAGAGGCAGTTAAACAGTTTCATAGAGCTGGCGGGACCCATTTAAATGTTGTATATAAGACGGCCCATGATTATGGATTTGCAGGAGTTAAAGCGGAAGATTTTATAAAAGCCATGGATTTTCACTTGGAATTAGTGGAAAAAATCAACAAAGAAAGCTCTGTGAAGGCCTTTGCGGTGGTTGGTGTTCATCCAGCAGAATTTGCATATCTTGCTGAAAAGAAAGGCCTTGAATATGCTAAAAATGAGGTTATGAAAGCCCTCGAATATGCTCAAAAACTGTGTTTTGAGAGAAAGGCCATAGCGATTGGAGAAATAGGAAGGCCACATTATGAAGTCAGCGAAGAAATATGGAATGAGAGTATAGAACTCATGAAATATGGAATGGAATTAGCGAAAGAAGCTGATTGTGCTGTTCAACTCCATACAGAGAGCTTTAATGAAGAAAAGTTTAGAGAACTTGGAAGAATTGTCAGAGAAGTTGGAATTAAGCCATATAGGGTGGTTAAGCACTATTCACCACCGCTCATTAAGATTGCTGAGGAAGAGGGGATTTTCCCATCTATATTAGCGAGTAAAAAAACACTAATGGAAGCCCTTATGCAGGGAAGTAGATTCTTAATGGAGACAGATTATATAGACGATAAGAAAAGACCAGGAGCAGTTCTTGGGCCCAAAACTGTGCCAAAAAGGACTTTAGCATTTATTCAGCAGGGATTAATGGATGAAGATACTGCATACAAGATCCACATGGAAAATCCAAAAAAAGTTTACGGGATCGAACTAGAGGAGTAATCTTCTAACCTTCAGCTTTCATTTCTGTTTATTTTACTTTTCTGATTCGTTTGCTGTATATTAGCCCTTCGGAAGGAGGGAAATGAATCCATACTACCTCGCATAGATATCTTTGATTGTCTCAACAGGATTAGGAATTTGGTTAGATGTCCTTGATCCCATAAAGAGTCGTCTTATCGAAGTGCAGAAAGCATCCAGCAATGTGTTAGTGGGGATAAGTTTATCATTCTTTTTCGCTCTGCCATTGGCTACACTTCCAACCCTCATGAAACCGGAATGGCCCACATGGGGGGCAGTATTTTGGTCAGGTTTGGTTGGGCTTGCTTTTCTTTTCAAGTGGCGAGAGTACAAGAACATTGCACAGAAGTTGCTCCTCCAAGAAGCCATTGCCAAAGGCGTCGAAATTGGCATGAAAAAGGCAAAAGAAGGTTAAAGTTTTCCTTTAGTTTCTTCTTCACGTATTTGTTCCATTTTGAAGTTATTTCATCGACTCCTCATTGGGCATCTTTACCATTTCAGGAAGCTCTACTTTAAATCTCCACCCTCTCCACAACCCTAACCTTCCCTGGCTTCCCGACTTCCCCTTCAATCTCAAAGACCTTTCCAAAGAACTGCTCTACAACCCACACGTTGGTTATCAGATGCTTTGTGATTTCACTTACCCATATCTCTCCTCCAGCAAAGGCTAAAAATGGAATCAACTGATCTCCTAGGAACTTATCCACTGCATACCTTGGGGCTAGCTGTTCTATGAGTACCTTTGCAGCTTCTTTACCCACAATTTCTGCGGGTTTTCCTCTTTCTCCTAGAGCATCTCCACCCAAGCGAAGGACATCAGTATTTGCCCAGATAACGATTCCACTCCCAGGGCCGAAATGGGGATCTTTTCCTTGCTCATAATATTCTTCATGAATTTTTATTGGGAGGGAGGGGTAAACTCTCTGGAGGGCCTCTTTTGCAGCTTTTGCTTGTCTTATAGCCACATGGGAGGGCAGTCTTACAGCATGACTTATTCCCTCAAAGCTGTGGATTTTATCAAAAGTTCTTGCTACTAATGGTCTTTTTGTTTTCCATGGATATACCTTTCCGACGACAAAACCTCCACCTCTTGGATAGTGCCCCCGTCTCCTTATTTCAATCTCTACTTTCATTCCAAGCTTTTTAAGGGCATAAAGTGTTATATGTTTCAAATAATCCACTGGGGGAGACCATGCAACATCAGTTCCACCTGTTATTTCAAAAGTGACTTCTTCTTCAGCGAAAACCATAGCTGGAAGAAGAGCCTGAAGAACGAGACTTATACTGCCGGCGGTCTTTATGGGTACCTTAATATGTCTTGCTCTGATGCTCTTTGGATAAAATTCAAGCTCGGTCGAGCCTTCCTTGGCTCCCTTTACTTTCGCATCGGATAGTTCTTTTAGAGCTAGGATTCCATATAGATGTTGAGGTCTTAAGCCAGGGTTGGAGCGCTTGGCTCGGATATTGATAATCTTTATGGATTCTCCAGTAATTACTGAGAGAGCAACGGCTGTTCTGAGGATTTGCCCTCCACCTTCCCCGTAACTTCCATCAATGACTTTCATTCTTTTCACCGATAAATAATGAGAGCGCGTCCTTTAAAAGCTCTAGTGGTTCTTTTTCTAGCCTTTTGCTTTGAAGCCTTTTGAAGAGCTTAACAAGTATTAAAATGCTTTTAAAAGTTCTATACTTAGTAGGGATTTCCTCCACGATCTCTAGAGGGATTTCAAAACCGACTTCTTTTTCTAAGATTTCCTTCATTTCTTTGCTTCCTAGATAGGGTAGTTTTATTTTGATCGGGAGCACTATACCATTGTATTTTGTGGGATTTTTAGTGTCTACAATTATCGTAAATCTCTCTTTTATCTTCACAACTTTTCCTTTGAGTTTTAGGAAACCTTTTTCCTTAATCCTGAGGAGTTTTTCCAATAACTCGGGAGGGGGTTCTTGCAGGATTAGAAATCCCTTGTATGCTTTGAGAAATAGTGGAGCATTATATACATTACCATTTACTGTTTGGAATTCAAAATCTTCCACCGAATCAATGTATCCATCCCATACTATAACTGGAGGTTTTATGAGAATTTCTCCTTTGTTCTTTGCAATGACTTCATGAAGATTTTCATCAAAGATTTTTACAGTGAAATTCCCTATCTTCATGCTCTCGAATATTTTAACGGCGCCCTTAGTCACACTTTTCAAAATCTCTGAAATAGGAATTTCTGCATAATTTATTATTAGTGTATCCTCCATAAGCTCAAGAGGCTTAAGCTTTTCTTTGATACCCTCTGGAAGGTTAATTTCATCTAGATCGACTCTCAACGGTTCTTCTTTTAGCTCTATTCTTGCTGTCTTTTCCGTTCTTGTCTTAATTTCCTCTAGAAGATCTTGACTTACTGAAGTTATCTGGTAAATCTCTTTTTTCCCTTGAAGATATAAAACTCCATTTGAGAGCAATCTCAAGCCAAAACGAGCAAGAAACGCTGAAAGCTCGCTCTCAGTCCTTGTGCTTATTATTTCCTTCCCTTCAACGCTTTCGTATCCCTGATCTACAACGACAAAATCTGCTGGGTGTATGCCTTTTTCATAAAGAAATTGTTCTAACAATTCTTTTGCAAGATCTTTATTTTCTGCGTAAACTTTGATGAATTCAACTATCTCATTCCTTCTAACTCCGATAAGGATGACACCATTATACCTTTCTTTAGGTGTTAGGAGATCGGTTTCCATGATTTTTCTTAGGTTTTTCTCTCTTATATCCTTTTTCAAAGGCTCATGAAGCCTAAAGGTTCACCACTGTCAAGATCTATTATTTTTATCTCCCTCTTTCGTGTGTCTAAAAATGCCACGCTCTTTACTCCGCTTACGTACCCACATACTTCGCCTGGATTGAGAACTATGCTTCTACCGGTTTCCCTAATTTCATATTTGTGAGTATGTCCTCTAATGACTACATCATAAAGCTGGCTCTTGACGAATGCTTCTACGATCTTTTCCTCTGTACCATGGAGAACGATAATTCTAAGACCGTCTGCGTCTATTTCTAGGAGCTCATCTTTTACACCAATTGTGTTTTTTAGCCCTTCTCTTTCACCATCATTGTTGCCAAAAACACCTTTTAATGGTGCATTAAGTTTGGAGAATTCTTTTTTAACAAATGGGGCAATGTAGTCACCTGCATGCAGCACTAAATCCACACCTGCATTGTTAAAAACTTCAATAGCTTTTGAAATTGCCGGGAGGTTGTCATGAGTGTCACTCATTATGCCTATCAACATGTTATCACCTCTGATATACTCAAAAACTATGGGTTTATATTTTTATCCTGTTTAAAAACTCTTTCCACCTTTCGGAGAGATTGTTTCTCCATAGGCTAAAGCTTAAGAACATCACAGTATCAACATTTTATTGCACAATGTGGGTGAGATAGGATGTTAATAGGGAAAGCCCTTATTCCAGTTAAGGTACTAAGATCATTTGGGACATGGAAAAGTGGAGATACTATCCTAATAGAAGACTGGAAAGCGAAGGAACTCTGGGAAAGTGGAATAGTAGAGATTATTGATGAAAGTGAAAAAATAATTCGTGAGCTTGATCAAGTAATTGCTGAAGAGAAAGCCAATGAACCAATAATGCCGATTCCGGAGGGTCTCTATTCAAGGGCTGAATTTTATATATACTACTTGGAAAGCTATGTTAAGAATAGAGTGGAAATCGATATAGATGTCATTAATGCAAAGGTGACAAAACTTTCCAATCTCAAGAAAAAGTATCAACACCTGAAAAAACTCCGATTTAAAAAAATATTAACAGCCATAATGTTTCGCCCTGCGAGTTTGGAGATTTTAAGTAGACTTTCACCTGAAGAAAGAAAAATATATCTTCAGATTTCTCAAATACGAAATGAATGGTTGGGTGAGAGCTAATGGACAGGCAGGATATGATTGAGAGATTTGTAAAGTTCCTAAAGGAATATGCAGATGACGAGGGTAATCAAATATATCTGAACAAAATTAGAGATATTCTCACAGTTATTCCTAGAAGATCTATAGGGATCAGCTGGGAGCATTTAAACGCGTTTGATCCAGAACTTGCTGAAGAACTTCTTGAGTCTCCAGAAGAGGTTATTTTGGCTGCTGAAGATGCAATCCAAATAATTCTTCAAGAGGAATTCTTTAGGAAAGAACCGTTTAAGATTCATGCCCGCTTTTTTGAGTTACCAAAGACTTATCTCGTGAAAGAACTTGGGAGCGAACACATAAATAAACTTATCCAAGTAGAGGGTATAATAACAAGAATAACTGAGGTTAAACCCTTTGTTTCTAGAGCGGTCTATGTATGCAAAGACTGTGGGCAGGAAATGATCAGATTGCAAAAACCTTTTGCCACGCTCATAAAGCCAAACAAATGTGAGGCGTGCGGAAGTAGAAATCTTGAACTTGATGTGGATAAAAGTACTTTTCTGAACTTTCAGAGTTTTAGGCTTCAAGACAGACCAGAAAGCCTTAAAGGGGGTCAAATGCCGCGTTTTGTTGATGTTATTCTTTTGGATGATCTTGTTGATATTGCCCTTCCGGGTGATAGAGTTATAATCACAGGTGTTATGAGGGTTGTTCTTGAACAGAAGGATAAAAGACCTATATTTAGGAAAATAATTGAGGCAAATTATATAGAACAGCTCAGCAAGGAAATAGAGGAGCTTGAGATAACTCCGGAGGATGAACAAAAGATTAAGGAACTTGCAAAGAGGAAAGATGTTGTGGATGTTATAGTTGATTCTATCGCACCTGCAATATATGGAATGAAAAAAGAAAAGCTGGGTATAGCGCTCGCATTGTTCGGTGGAACAACAAGACAACTTCCTGATGGAACAAGGCTGAGGGGAGAAAGCCATGTTTTGCTCGTGGGAGATCCTGGAGTAGCGAAAAGTCAGCTTCTCCGTTATGTGTCTAATTTAGCGCCAAGGGCCATTTATACAAGTGGGAAGAGCTCAAGTGCAGCCGGGCTTACGGCCGCAGCCGTCAGAGACGAGTTAACAGGTTCTTGGGTTTTAGAAGCTGGTGTTTTGGTCTTAGCTGATATGGGAATTGCCCTAATTGATGAAATAGACAAGATGAGCGATAGGGATAGAAGTGCGATACATGAAGCCCTTGAGCAACAGAGCTACCATAAGGATTTTGAAATTTTCTTGGCTAATGGCCAGAAGGTTAAAATAGGCCAATTCGTCGATAAACTAATTGAAGAGAATCGGGATAATGTTATCATTGGTAAAGATACTGAAATACTCCCCATTAATGATGTTTATCTTCTGGCCTACGATCTTGAGAAAAAGGAAGTGATAAAAGTCAAAGCTGATCGCGTAAGCAGGCACAAAGCTCCAAAAGAGTTTATAAAACTTCGTTTTTCAAATGGAAGAGAAATAATGGTGACTCCTGAGCATCCAATAATGGTATGGGAAGATGGAGGAATAAAGGAAAAACCAGCAGAGAAGATAGAGAGAGATGACATTGTTATAGGTGTGGTAGGTTATTCATTTGAGGGTTCTTCAGAAGGTGGCAAGGACCTGGCGTTGTCACTTTTCAGCGAGAAAAATCCATTTAGATTTAAAAAAGGCATACAAATACCGGAAAGAGTATTCACACTAAAAGAAGAGGAATTAAAAGAGTTTGTTCGAGTGATATGGGAACGTAGGAAATGTAGACTCAATGGACGGGAATGTATAAGGATACCCACGCGAAAAATGGCCGAAGATCTTCAAGATATATTGTATATTCTTGGAGTGCCCACTAAATTGAGGGAAATAAGGCCTGCTTATTCTTTAATTCCATACACAACCAGGGGTATTAGACGATTATCCGAAATACTTGGAGAGAAGGTTATGAGTGATGAAACCGAATATTTCCCAGGGGATATAGTAAAGGAACTTATAAAATCCGCGAGGCTCATTGGAGTGAGAGTATCAATTAATGAAAGGAATAAACTCACAAGGACTATAACAAAAAGAGAGCATGTTGAAAGTCTTTTGAAAAGAGTTGAGGAAAAGATAGAGGATCTTCAAAAGTCATTGAAAACTAACCCTGTGGAAACATTAGAGGTTCTTCCCCAGTCCTACGTGTATTGGAGGTATAGGATAAGTAAGAATAAATTGAGACAGCTCGTAATAAAAAATGATCCATGGGCATTGAGGATACTAAGTAGTGAGATAGAAACGAGAGTAGAGGAAGTTAGGAACATTGTAATGAAAGTTAAGGAACTCATGGAAAGAAATATCCTCTTCCTTAAGGTTATTAGAGTGGAAAGGGTTCCAAACACTGACTCAGAATGGGTATATGACGTTACTGTTGAACCATATCATCTTTTTGTTTCTCATGGGTTGGTGCTTCACAATACAGTTAGTATTTCAAAAGCAGGGATTACAGCAACTCTAAATGCAAGAACGACTGTTATAGCAGCTGCAAATCCAAAATATGGGAGATTTAATAGGATGAAATCTCTCCCAGAACAACTTGATCTTCCTCCTACGTTGTTAAGTAGATTTGATCTTATTTTCGTACTCCTGGATGAACCGGATGAGAAATTTGATTCTGAGATAGCGGAGCATATCCTTAAGGTTAGGAAGGGAGAAGCAGAGTTAGTTGCTCCTAAAGTCCCTTATGATCTTTTAAAGAAGTATATTGCATATGCGAGGAAAAATGTTCAGCCGATTCTTAGCAAAGAGGCTATGGAGGAAATAAAACGCTATTATGTAAAAATGAGAAGAACGATAGGTAGGGGATCTGAGAGCGAAGGTATTAAGCCTATACCCATTACGGCCAGACAACTTGAGGCTCTTATAAGACTTAGTGAAGCGCATGCTCGCATGAGATTGAGTGAAGTGGTTACAAAAGAGGATGCAAAAGCAGCTATAGAGCTTGTGGAGTACACTCTAAGGAGAACTGCAATGGATGAGGAGGGTAATATTGATGTCAGCATTCTAGAAGTTGGAAAGTCTTCGAGAAAGATTAACAAAATGGATAGGGTACTAAGCATAATAAAAGAGCTCCAAGACCTTGAAGATTATGGTGCACCAAGAGATGAAGTGATAAAAGAAGCTAGCAGGCAGGGGATAAGTAGAACAGAGACTGAGAAAATAATAGAGGAACTTAAGGCAAATTCAATGATATATGAACCAAGATCCGGGTATTACAAGGTTTTGTGAAAAAGTTAATAAAGCAAGTTCAGAAAGTATAGCAGGGTGAGGAAAAATGGAGCATGATTATCACGATTATGAAAAACTATTGGAGAAGGCTTATGAGGAACTTCCTGAGAACGTGAAACATCATGAATCTAGATTTGAAGTTCCTGCTGCAGTTGTCACTATAGAGGGTAACAAAACTCTGATAGAAAACTTTAGAGACATCGCTGAGGCCATGAACAGAGACCCGAACCACTTACTTAAATTTGTCTTGAGAGAAGTTGCTACTGCTGGAGTTTTGGAGGGAAGAAGAGCAGTACTTCAAGGCCGTTTTACTCCTTACATGATAGCCAACAAGCTGAAGAAGTATCTTAAAGACTATGTTATCTGCCCTGTTTGTGGGTCACCTGATACAAAGATCACCAAAAAGGATCGCTATCACTTCTTGAAGTGTGAAGCTTGTGGTGCGGAAACTCCAATAGCACATCTCTGAATTTTATTTTATCTCTTCTTTGATCACATGTATTCTTTTGGACATTTCATGGCTATGAAAACCCTTTTAAAGGCCTTTACAAACTACAAAGTAGTTAACCAATGGTTATGGGGGCAGTCTTATGAGCATGGAAGAGAAGGTTAATGAGTTACATAAAAAGAAAGAAAAAATTCTGGAAATGGGTGGAGAAGCTAGAGTTCAAAAGCAACATGAGAAAGGCAAACTCACGGCAAGAGAGAGAATTGAGAAGCTTCTTGATCCAGGGAGTTTTGTTGAAATTGGCATGTTTGTGAAACACAGAAACACGGAATTTGGTCTTGATAAGATGGAGCTTCCAGCCGATGGTGTTATAACTGGTTATGGTACGATTGATGGAAGATTAGTATTTGTTTTTGCTCAAGATTTTACAGTGATGGGCGGTAGTTTAGGAGAGATGCATGCTGCTAAGATAAAGCGTGTCATGGAACTGGCTTTAGAAGCTGGTGCCCCGATAATAGGCCTCAATGATTCCGGGGGAGCGAGAATCCAGGAGGGAGTGGATGCCCTTAAAGGATATGGTGAGATCTTTAAGATGAATACAATCTTGAGTGGTGTTGTTCCCCAAATAACTGCTATTATGGGACCCTGTGCTGGTGGAGCAGTTTATAGCCCAGCGATTGGCGATTTTATTTTAATGGTTGACAATCCCTCGAGCTTTATGTTTATCACAGGTCCACAAGTGGTTAAAGCAGTCACTGGAGTGGAAGTATCTCCAACTCAACTTGGTGGCGGCATGATTCATGCTCAAAAGAGTGGCCAAGCTCACTTGGTTGCCAAAAGCGATGAAGAAGTACTTATGCTAATTAGAAGGCTTGTAAGTTACCTCCCTTCAAACAATATGGAGAAGCCACCAAGGTTCCCAACCAATGATCCACCATTTAGAAAGAGTGAAAAACTTTACGAAATTGTCCCTGATGATCCAAATAAGGGCTATGATGTCAGGCAGGTTATTTATGAAATTGTGGATAGAGATGCAAATGGAAATCCTGATTTTCTCGAAATCCTACCATACTTTGCTCCAAATGCAGTCGTGGGTTTTGGAAGAATGAACGGTCAAACAGTAGGAATTATTGCTAACAACCCAATTCACTTGGCTGGTGTTCTTGATATCGACAGTTCAGATAAGATTGCAAGGTTTGTGAGAACCTGTGATGCATTTAACATTCCAATAGTTACCCTTGTGGATGTTCCGGGGTATCTTCCAGGAGTGCAACAGGAGTATGGAGGAATCATTAGACATGGTGCTAAGGTTTTATACGCTTACTCAGAGGCAACGGTCCCCATGGTCACAATTATCTTAAGAAAGGCTTATGGTGGGGCTTATCTTGCAATGGGGAGCAAGCACCTTGGAGCAGACTTTGTTTTTGCCTGGCCAACAGCAGAGATAGCAGTTATGGGCCCAGAAGGTGCGGCAAATATCATCTTCAGGAAAGAGATTGCTAAAGCCGAAAATCCAGAGGAAGTTAGGCAACAAAAGATCCGAGATTACAGAGAGAGATTTGCCAATCCATACGTTGCTGCGAGCAGGGGTTATATTGATGATGTCATTGACCCCGCAGAAACTAGAGGTAAGATCATAATGGCCCTCGAGGCCTTAGAGAGTAAGAGGGTTAAACTCCCACCAAAGAAACACGGTAACATACCATTGTGAGGTGCAAAAAATGGTTACTTGGGAATTTTTCCTTGAGGGCCTTTATATTACTATTTTAGGAGTAACCGTGGTTTTCTTAGTGCTGAGCATTTTGGCATTAGCAATGTATGGTATTGGGTACTTGGAGAGGACATTAATTGAAAAAGAAAGGCAAGTTGTTGAGGCTCCACCAAAACCTAAGGAAGAAGTTAAAGTGGAGGAAAAGAAACCATCTATCGAACCAAAGAAGCTCGCAGTTATCACTGCAGCAATTTTGGCCTATGTAGCCGAGAAAAATGCCCAACTCAGGCCGTTGCCATTTAAGAAAAAACCTTCAGACGCTTGGCGTTTATATGGTGTTCAATCTCAAATAGAGGAAGTTGAAAACTTTAATTATGAAATGGGGGCATGGTGAGGATGAAAGGTAAAGTCAAGGTCATTGTTGATGGTGTTCTTTATGAAGTTGAAGTTGAAGAACTTGGAGGAGGAAGATTTAAAGTCAGCTTTGATGGAGAAAGTTATGATGTAGAAGCTAAAGATCTTGGAATTCCGATGGGAGCATTTCAAGCACCTGTTCAAAGTGTAAGTGTACCCTCTACACCTGCACCACTTCCTTCGGCCCCAACTCCCACAGCTCCAGTTGAAGTGCCTAGTGCTCCTGCACCATCTGTTAGTGGGGAAGGTGTAGTTACTGCTCCAATGCCTGGTAAGATCTTGAAAATTCTCGTTAGGGAAGGAGAGCAAGTCAAATTAGGCCAGGGACTTCTTATTTTGGAAGCCATGAAAATGGAGAATGAGATTCCCTCCCCAACAGATGGAGTTGTAAAGAGAATTCTTGTTAAGGAAGGGGACACAGTTGACACAGGACAAGCATTGATAGAACTTGGGTGATGGAGAATGGGGTTGGAGCAAGCAATAGTTGACTTTTTTACTAATATTGGTCTTTTTCATCTAACAATAGGAAATGTAATAATGATCTTAGTTGGGTTTACCTTAATGTATCTGGCCATAAGGTATGAAATGGAACCTTTGTTATTGCTCCCAATTGGGATTAGTGCTGTATTGGTAAACCTTCCCTTAACAGGAATTTTGAGCGCTGATCCACATCATCCAGGGTTGTTTTATCTTATCAAGCACTATCTCATTGATACAGAAATAGTGCCATTGCTAATATTCTTCGGATTGGGAGCAATGACAGATTTCGGACCAATGATTGCGGATCCAAAAACGGCTTTACTGGGAGCAGCAGCTCAGATAGGTGTTTTTATTGCAATGCTTACAGCCGTTGCTTTAGGTTTTAACCTCCAAGAAGCAGCTTCAATAGGGATTATTGGTGGGGCTGATGGACCAACTACAATTTACCTTACAACAAAGCTTGCCCCCCATTTACTTGGAGCTACTGCTGTTGCAGCTTACTCTTATATGAGCCTTGTTCCAATAATCCAGCCACCGGTGATTAAGGCCCTAACGACACCAGAAGAAAGAAAAATAAGAATGGAGCAATTAAGACCAGTTTCAAAGAGAGAAAAAGTTATCTTCCCAATTGCTTCAATGATAATTATCGGTCTTTTAGTGCCTTCAGCTGCTCCGTTAGTTGGAATGCTAATGATAGGAAATCTCTTTAGAGAAAGTGGTGTCGTTGAAAGACTCAGTAAAGCTGCTAGGGAAGAACTCATGAACATTGTCACGATCTTCCTCGGTCTTGGTGTTGGTTCTACAATGCAGGCAGAAAGCTTTTTGACCTTAAGTACTATAAAGATCCTCCTTCTTGGTGTCATCGCTTTTGCTAGTGCTACTGCAGGAGGAGTTCTCTTAGGAAAGTTTATGATGAAACTCAGTGGTGGAAGGATAAACCCAATGATTGGTGCAGCTGGAGTATCAGCAGTCCCGATGAGTGCAAGAGTTGTCCAAAAACTAGCTACAAAAGAGGATCCTGGGAACTTTATCCTCATGCATGCTATGGGCCCAAACGTTGCTGGAGTTATTGGAACTGCAGTAGCTGCTGGTGTGCTATTGTCAGTTTTAGGGTGATTTTTCTTTTTTCACTATAATTTGTCACTAAATTGTCCCGTAAATTCGTTTTTAGAATTAATTAAGGTCTTTTAAAGTTTTAAAAAGAAGAATTTAAAGTAAAGAAGAGAAATCACATCATACCGGGCATTCCGCCCATTCCGCCACCCATTTCGCCGCCTTTACCTTCGCCTTTTGAGAGTTTTGCTGCTATGACATCGTCGATTCTGAGGATCATTATTGCAACTTCACTTGCACTCTTTATTGCTTGTCTCTTTACTCTTGCTGGTTCAATTACTCCTCTTTCGATCATATCTGCTGGTTCGCCACCGAAAACATCGACACCTATTGCTTTTCCTTTGTTCTTGTGCTCGCTTATTGCTTTGACGAGAACGTCAATTGTGTCAAGTCCAGCGTTTTCTGCAAGGGTCTTTGGAATAATCTTCAATGCTTCTGCAAATGACTCAATGGCAAGTTGCTCTTTTCCACCGACTTGTTTGGCAAATTCATCTATCTTAATGCTGAGTTCAAGCTCAGTAGCTCCTCCACCAGGTAAAATTGCACCATCTTCCATAACATCTTTGACGACTTTTATTGCGTCTTCGAGGGCTCTTTCTACTTCGTCAACGACGTGTTCTGTTCCTC
>NZ_JXCG01000017.1 GCF_001317345.1 Thermococcus sp. EP1
TTGTCATTAACAGTGTAAAAAGAAAATTTGCCTTCGCTGAAGTTATTTGATAACGCTCAAGATTTTTTGATTACTCAGAGATCCGAAGTTTGATTTCTTTTCTTAACTTTTTACTGTCTACTACGAAAGGTTTATTTATTACAAATCTAGTTAGTTTTATTAGTGGCAGCTATGGAGTATTATCAAGCAGTTTTTATTGGAATACTTCAAGGGATTACAGAATGGCTACCAATAAGCAGCTCAGGCCAGGTTATGCTTTCACTTATTAATTTCATAAAAATCTCTCCAGAAGATGCTTACTCTTATTCACTTATTCTACATTTGGGAACACTGATGGCATTGCTTTTTAAATTTAGATATGATTTAGGCAAAATTATGTTCAAACTCCTTCTTTTTAGGTGGGATGAGGAGGAAAAGTTTCTATTCTATTCCACATTATTTACCGGACTAATAGGCCTTCCATTATACAAAGGATTTAAATCCATTGTCTCGTCGTTTAACCCAGAAGCTGTAAATGGTATAATTGGTATAGCATTGATTCTCACAGGGATAATGTTAAAGAAAAGCCAAGAAGCGCCTTTAGAGAGATTTGAAAAAGGTCTCAAGAAAGAAAAAGATGAAGTCACAATAGTGGACGCAATAATAGCAGGAATAGCCCAAGGAGTAGCAGTTATTCCTGGTATATCAAGATCAGGAATGACGATAGGAAGTTTGTTACTTTTAGGTATAAAGCAAGAAAAAGCTGTTAGATTAAGCTTTTTAATGGCAGCCCCAGCTATAATTGGAGCCCTATTTCTGGAATTACCTGAGGCCTCAAGAACATCTGAACCTCTTTCTTTACCTTTAACTTCCATACTTAGTGCATTCATTGTAAGTCTGCTTATGCTCGAGCTTATGATGAAACTCGCCAAGCGCCTTAATTTCTCAAGATTCTGCATCTTCTTTGGATTTATAGCTCTAATAGCCTCTCTAGTGGGGGTGTTAACTTGAAGGGTGTGGTACTTGCTGCAGGAAAAGGAGAAAGGTTAAGGCCTCTTACAGATGACAGACCCAAGGTAATGCTCAAAGTTGCTAATAAGTCAATAATAGAGCATGTATTGGAGAATATTTATCCATTTGTAGATGAATTTATAGTTGTTGTGAGATACTATAAGGAGAAGTTAATGGAGTATCTCGGAGACGAATACGGAGGAAAACCTATAACTTACGTTGAGCAAGTACAGGGAGAAGGAACCGCGAAGGCAATATACTCTGCAATTAAATATACAGAAAATGAAGAGTTTTTAGCTGTTAATGGGGACATATACTTTGAGAGAGAAGGTATAAAGACCCTTCTCCAAGCATTTAGAAAACACAATGCCGATGCTGCTTTATTGGTAAAAGAATTTAAAGACTTGAGCCATTTTGGAATGGTAGAAATTGAAAAGGAATCTGTAAAAGCAATAAAGGAAAAACCCGGCGCTATAAGTGGATACGCAAATTTAGGGATTTATTTCTTCAAGCCAGAAGTTTTTGAATTCATCGAAAAAACCAGTGAAAGCGAACGTGGAGAATACGAAATTACAGATACAATAAACCTCATGATTAAAGAAAACAAGAAAGTTACTTACGCAGTTTATGAAGGGTACTGGAATGATATTGGTAGACCATGGAACCTTCTTGAGCTGAACGAATACCTCCTCAAAAACCATCTTAAACACAATATAAAAGGTATTGTGGAGGAAGGAGCTACTATCATCCCACCTGTAGAGATCGGAGAAGGAACTGTTGTACGAAGCGGAGCTTACATTATAGGGCCAGTGAAAATTGGGAAAAACTCAAAAATAGGTCCCAATTGCTTTATCCGTCCCTATACTAGTATAGGAAACAAATGTCATGTTGGAAATGCAGTCGAAATCAAAAACTCAATAATAATGGATCACAGCAACGCTCCCCATCTGAATTACGTAGGTGATTCTATAATTGGAGAAAATACAAATCTTGGAGCTGGAACAATTACCGCTAACTTACGACATGACAATAAAAATATAAAGGTCGAAATAAAAGGTAAACTTGAAGATAGTGGTAGAAGAAAGCTTGGGGCAATAATAGGCCATAACGTGAAAACTGGAATTAACGTCACTATATACCCTGGCAGAAAGATAGGAAGCAACTCATTTGTTGGCCCGGGATTAATAGTTGATAAAAACATTCCCCCAAATGTGCTGGTTGTAGCTAAACAGGAGAAAGAAATAATTACCCGGTGAAAAGGGATGGATTTCATCCCCTATATCAACTTTATTTCAAGATGGTTGTTGTTCCTAGCCGTAACATATAAAGCATTGAAAAGTAAAGAAAAACGATGGGGGCTAATAGCTACAGCTCTTTTTATAAACGCTCTCGATATAGAGAGTTATATCTTAGAACCTTTAGGAGTCGATATAAAAACCGAGGCATATGAGATAGCTTCCCAGCTCCCAGGTTTTCTAATGGCCACATTTTTAGTATGGGGAGGAATACAACTCAAAAAGGAAAGAAGTGAATTTAAGGATGTTGCATATTTAGGGTTTTTTGCCGTTGCTGCATACATATGGATCTTTCTATCAGCCACAGACTTTTTTGACAGATTTTCACACTCATTTACAATAAAACTCTCATTTCCATATCTCGCCTTTGGGTTTTCATTGATCTACATTGGATACATACTAAGAAGTTATATAGTGGCAAAAAAGAGTCTTGAAGAGCTATTCCCTTGGGGACTGGCCCTTTTAGGAGCAATAAACCTAACCTATCCAGTCACCCGAAATATCGAATGGCTTGTTCCCATAGCATTCCTACTTGCAGCCATTTTCAGGTTTATGGCTGCTGTTGGAGCTCTGAAATTTGCTATATTTCCTGCAAAAATGGCCGTATTTGAAAAACCACAGAAAGAACATCCAACAGAGATTAAAGGGATTTTTCTATTTAATAGCAAAAAAGAACTTAAGAGAAGTCTCCCAACATTCTTCAGCGAGAATGTAATAATGATAACAAGGAATCCACCAAAAACAGATGACTTAGATAATGTGCTAGTTTACTGGCTCACTAAGATAGAAAGTGATACTATCAAACAAGATGGGAAGATTTACCCCATCTCTCCTGCAAAAATAGACATCTTGATAGACCTTTTAACTAGAAACCTTGAAAGCGGCTACAATGCCATTTATGTAGATGGATTCGAGTATTTAGTGGTGGAAAATGGATTCGAGAGTGCAGCAAAATTTTTATTCGGGCTTAGGGACAGGGTAATGAGTAATGACAAAGCTCTAGCCGTTGTTTTAGACCCAAGAACACTAGATGATAGACAATTAGCACTTCTTGAAAGAGAACTTCGACTCCAATAGATAAAAGGTAGAGAAAAGTTCAGAATCCGAGATACTCTATAAATCTCCTAGTATGTTTTACATCTCTTTGGAGTTCGATTTTTTGAAGTATTTGCCTTTCTATTGCCCTAAGAGCATCATGCACAGCTTGTATGGCACCCCATGTCTCTCCTGTAGCAATATATTGTCCCTTATCCGTTACTATTCTCATCCTAGCTTGGTATAGATGCACTCCACGAAGCTTTTCTGGGAACCGCCTAATGTTCAAATAGATTATTCCCTCATTGCCTAGTACTTCCTCGTACCTATCGACAAATCTTCTCATATCAGCTACTATTCTTTCCCTAGTGAAATCACTCAGGGAGTGAGCATCTCCTCCAAGTTGTAAATAGAACTTAGTCTTTTTCTCCACCATTCTTGAGATTGGAAGTAAGAGATCCTTTACAGTTAACACTCCCCTAACAACATTTTCCCTATCCACAATCACAAGGCCATCTATCTCATACTTTCTCATTAACTCAACTGCCTCTTTGACTGATGCTTCAGGGTCTATTGTAATCACTCCCTTAATCATGATGTCTCTGAGCAGCATTGAAAATGGGGGTATTTTCTCTCCTGCCACTTCTCCAAATTGGGCCTTGAACCTCGGCTTTATGAATCGAACTATTAAATCATGTAATGTTACGAGCCCTTCGAGCTTTCCTTCTTCAGTGACAATGGGTATTCTTGAAATTGCATAGTCCCTCATAGTTGCAAGAGCCTTTGCTACCGTGTCTTCAGGACCAAGGGTAACCACGTCCCTCGTCATAAATTCCTCGACTTTTCTTTTTCCAAACTCTTCTTTAACAATTCTTTCAAGAAGGGTTATATCACTTATTACACCAATAATTGAATTTTTATCCTTCCCAACGGGAAGTGAACGTAAGTCAATCTCAATCATGAGTTTGGCTGTAACACTTAAGTCTTCTTCAAGCTTTACAACTGGTGCAGTCTTATATACATCCTTAACTTTGGCTTTTATTGGGTCCCACTTCAAATGGGACCGAATTATCAAATCTTGAGTCAATACTCCTTTGTACATTTTTCCATCAAAAACAACAATTAAATCGGGGTCTTCTTTTTCAAAAATTCCAATGGCCTCAGAAAGAGAGGAGTTTATGTCGATTTTTGCAAATTTTTCTGTCATAACTTCCTGCACAGAAATCCCGACCATTCTTGACACCTCCTTCAATGTTATATTGGTTTTTATTCCATTTAAACCTTTCCAAGAGGGGGTTTATTTAAAAGAGAGAAATAAAATTTTCAGCCGACTATTAATCCCAATCTAGCTTAAATGGATAGTTTTTCCTAAAAACCAGATAAACTCCAAATAAGGCACCAAGTGTGTTTACTATAATATCCCTAACTTTATTTCCAATGCTCTCATGTATGAAAGAAATCTCACTTTCACTGAGCTTTTCAGCTACTTCCCACCCAATACTGAGCATGAATAGGATAACAAAAGAATATATGAGCAATTTTCTCTTATTAAGTCCTATATATCCGTTCCTCGTGAGATTCATTAAAATCTCAGTCACCAACAACCAAACTACTAATCCCCCAAAAAAGTGACTTATCATGTCAGCATTTCTCCATTCTTTGTGAAAAAGATCAATAGTGGTGAAGGGCACATTCACAAGAGAAACATGGATAGCTATGAATATTCCTAAAACTGCCATACTATTCACATTATAGATAGGACTTAATATCAGGGCAATTTTTGAGGGAGGATTCTTAAGATATTTTTCAACAAGGTTAGGAATATAAAGACCGATTAGCGCTACAGTAGTGCGATAAATATGGTCAATTCTCCAATAGACAAGGGCAGTTACCAACCCAAGAAAAACGATGAACCTACTTACGTTTAGGACTGTTTTTGGGTCTATATACACCACCTAAAAAAGTAGGAGTTTATCTAATTTAATGATTTTGGGTGACTTACCCTGCCCTAAAGAACAGAGTTTTGGGAGATAAAATTAAAAAAGAATCAATTGATGGCAGCTTGCACAGCCAAATCCGCCCTCACTATCCCATATCCATAGTAAGGATCCCAACCAAGCAATCCATGATCTTCTGCAGTTGTGTGGAGAATTTCTCTAACTGCTTCAACCGAAAGAACTGTTCCATACTTGTTATAGTGAGCTGCTTGAACAAGTGCGACTACTCCACTCACATGGGGTGTCGCCATTGAAGTTCCACTAAGTGTTGCGTAACTATCGTCTGGATATGTACTTAATATATCCACACCAGGAGCACTGACCTCTACTCCTCTATTACTCCACCAGGGCACCTGATCATTAATGTCAGTCGCACCAACAGCTATAACTTCAGGATATGCCGCTGGATAGCTTGGACTTGAGGCACCATCGTTACCACTTGCTGCAACTATAATCACTCCCCAACTGTATGCCCAATTTATTGCATCATGGAAGGATTCGACATCACTTGACCCCCCAAGACTCATGCTTATTACTTCAGCCGCATCATCATCTGGGTCTCCAACTATTATTCCATCTCCGTCACTATCAAGTATACCATCGGGCCCTAATAAGGCCTGTTCAATCCCAAGAATTATATCACTGTATGAACCACTCCCACTTGGACCAAGAACTCTGATAGCGTATATCTCTACACTTGGAGCGACACCAACAACACCTATCTCATTGTTTAAAGCTGCCACTGTGCCAGCTACATGTGTACCATGCCCATTCTGATCCCTGTAATCCTTGGGTTTTGTTGATACTTTTCCCCTAAGTACGCTAACTCCCCATGCTAAATTGGCAGCTAAATCTGGATGGTCATAGTCTATGCCTGTATCAAGTATTGCTACTTCGATCACTCCTCCACTTGAGCCATCACTTATACTCCACGCGTCTAGAGCTTTAACACGAGAAATACCCCATGGAATTTCCTGAGGAGGTTGGGGAGGCTTTGGTTTACCAACTCCTGGAGGTTTACCCTTTAATATATGAACTTCCGCATCATACTCTACCCTAATCACACCTTTAACATTCTTCAGTCTTTCCACTGCCCGAGAAGGAAGGTCGACCACAACAATTGGAAAAATTCTTCCTTTTGCAACAACATTTCCACCCAACGCAAATATAAAACTCTCATTGAATTCTCTGTCTACTGTTACTATCACACGAACCTTTTCAACGGGAGCTCCCCATACTACACCTACCGTAGCCCCAAACATTACAAAAACCAAAAATAGAACAAAAATCTTATAAAATTTCATGACTTTTCACCTCTTTTGTAGTGTTTTGCATTGCAATTATTTAACAGTTTGGGTAGTATAACTTGTATAATGTCTCGAACTTTTGGTTGCAAAGAAGAGGTTTAAAAAAGCCTTTTATATGGTAGCATCTTGTGATAATTTAGTGTTACGAAGTATCGAAAGGAGGTGAAATATGTGCACATACCAGATGGATTGCTAAGCTTTCCTGTGATAGTAATTACATATGCCATAACCATAGCCTGTGTGGGCTACTCATTGAGAAAACTGAAGGACTATCCCGAAGATAAAATTCCACTCTTAGGTTTATTCGCAGCTGGAGTATTTGCTGCACAAATGGTAAACTTTCCCATAATAGGTGGAGTAAGTGGACATTTACTTGGAGCAGTGCTAGTAGCAGTGCTCTTAGGACCTTATGCAGCAGTTGTTGTAATGACAGCTGTGTTGTTAATTCAAACTTTGCTTTTCGGAGATGGAGGGATAACTGCAATTGGAGCTAACATACTAAATATGGGAATATTAGGAGCATTTGTAGGTTATTGGGTTTATTCAAAACTTAAAAATACAAACAAAACCATTGCAATAGCCTTAGCCTCCTGGTTAGCAGTTGTTTTAGGAGCATTATTAACTTCAATTGAAATAGGAATAAGCCACAGCTTACCATTTGGAAAACTCTTAACTCTAATGATAGGATATCATGCAATAATCGGAATTGGAGAAGCACTTATCACACTCTCCGTGGTTCAAGCCTTAAAAGCCAAGCTTCCAGAAATAGGGGGTGTTCCAGCATGAGGCTCGTAATAAAAGGCCTAATAATCGTGTTAATACTCTTGGCAGTTGTCCTTCCACTTGCTTCTGATAATCCCGATGGTCTTGAAGCCACTATGGAAAAATTGGGCCTAGAAGAATCATCTATTTACAATGCTCCTTTAGACTATGGTGAGACTTGGGGGCAGGGACTAATAATGGGTACCTTTGGAATAATACTCGTGTTTGGAGCAGCCTATGGAATTGCAAAAGTAGTAAAAGGTGTTTAACTTGTATCTTATTTTTCTTTTTGTGTATGCTATGCTCATTGCTACAAGGCAAACCCTAACCGAGTTAGTGTATTTCCTTCCACTGTTGGGTATTCTTATATTGCTTCTCAAACCCAAAAGATATATCTTTAAGCATTTAGGATTCCTTCTAGGATTTGAAGGTTGCTTGTTCCTCTTGGCACTGTTTATTCCTGGAAAAGCATTTATCACAACTCCTCTAGGAAATATTACATATGAAGGCATGCATAGATTTATCTTTCTTGTAGGAAAAGCTTTCCTCTCAGCGTCTGCGGTTATTATAGTGTCAAACTCCCTTGGATTCTCATATCTCTTGGGAGAAATGGAAACACTTCGCTTTCCACGAATACTAGTGCTAACTCTTGCATTTACATATCGCTATTTGGAACTCTTTAAGGAAGAAGCCACTAGAATGAAGAGAGCACTTGATTCACGGACAATAGGAATTAAAAAGAAGGAATACTATAAAAAACTGGGAGCTCTTATAGGAGAAATATTCGTGAGGGCCTACATCAGAAGTATAAAAATCTACTGGGCAATGCTCTCAAGAGGATTTGGAGAGTTCCCTAAAGCCGAGAAACGAATAAAACCAGAAGCTTTAATACTCTCTGTCATTGCTCTAGGGGTGGTGTTGCTTTGATAGAGATCATAGATCTCCACTTTTCATATGACCGTAGAAAAGTGTTAGATGGCATCTCATTACAAATAAATAGAGGTGAAGTCTTTGGTATCTTAGGACCCAATGGAGCTGGAAAATCTACCTTAATACTCCATCTGAATGGGATTTTAAAACCCAAAAAAGGCAAAGTGCTCGTAAAGGGCCTGGATGCCAGTAAACGACCCCGAGAAGTGAGAAAGTTCGTAGGAATTATATTCCAAGACCCCAACGATCAACTATTTTCCCCTAAAGTGTTTGATGATGTCCTATTTGGACCATATAACCTAGGACTACGAGGAAAAGAACTTAAAGAGAGGGCTATAGAAGCTCTAATGACCGTCGAAATGCTGGATTATATAAATCGGGAAACCAAGGAGTTAAGCTTTGGAGAGAAAAAAAGAGTAGCAATAGCCACTGTATTAGCAATGGACCCTGAGATTCTTGTTTTTGATGAACCATTTGCAAACTTGGATTTCAAAGGAAAGAAAATGTTGAGAGACCTCATTCTAAAGTTCAGAGGAGAAAAAACCATAATTCTCTCCTCTCATGAAGCGGAATACCTTACACTCTGCGACAGAATAGCCCTTTTAGACAAAGGGAAAATAGTAACCGTTGGAACTCCAGAAGAAGTTTTTAGCAACATTGACCTTCTAAAGGCTCACAACTTAGATATTCCTCCTCTGATTGAGCTTTTCTTAGAGCTAGGATTAGGGATACCCAAAGGAGTAGAAGAAGCTAAAAACATTCTCAAAGAACTCTTATAGAAACTTTAATATTTCCACAATCCTTATAATGTATCACCCTCAATGAGTAATAGCAACCTTGTAGGTAAGAAGAGGGTGAAAAATATGGAGAGCGTTATCAATCAAATTAAATCCAAACTCCCAGAGAATCTTGAAGGGCTTTTAGAACTTGCGTACAACTATTGGTGGAGCTGGAACAGACGTGCTACAAAAATGTGGGAAAAAATAAACCCAGAACACTGGAAAGAACATAAAAACCCTGTCAAACTTCTCCTTGACACTCCCGAAGAAAGACTAAATGAGCTCTCCAAAGATGATGACTTTATGAACCTATATGAGCTCGTTATTGATCAATTCAGACATTATATGAATCCGGAGAGTACTTGGTGCTCAACGAATTACCCAAAATGGGAAGAACCAATAATATATCTCTGTATGGAATACGGCATAAGTAAAAGTCTTCCCATTTATTCAGGTGGACTTGGAATACTAGCTGGAGATCACGTGAAAACGGCCAGTGATCTCGGGCTTCCTTTTATTGCTGTTGGCCTTCTTTACAAACACGGTTATTTTAAACAAGAAATAGATAAAGAAGGGAATCAAATAGAAGTCTTTCCTGAATACGACCCCAAAGAGATGCCGATTATCCCAATAACAAATGAAGAAGGAGAACCTCTTCTTATAGAGGTACCAATTGAGGACAGAATAGTTTATGCACGAGCATTCGAAGTTAATGTAGGAAGAGTAAAACTCTATCTTCTCGATACCGATGTTTCTCAGAACTCGAATGATGATAGGGCAATATGTGATTATCTTTACAACGCTGAAATTGACAAGAGAATAAAACAGGAAATCCTCCTTGGAATCGGTGGTATGAGACTTTTACAAGCATTAGGGATTAAACCTGCAGTAATTCACCTTAATGAGGGACATCCATCATTTGCAAACTTCCAAAGAATAGCCTGGTACATGGAAGAAGGGCTAAGCTTTTTGGAGGCCTTGACTCTGACCAGAAGTACAACAATATTTACAACTCATACTCCCGTCCCAGCAGGTCATGATAGATTTCCAATAAAGGAGGTAGAAAAGAGACTTTCCAAGTTCTTTGAACAGTTACCTAAAGAAGACTTCCTTAATCTAGGACGCGAGGGAGATCAGTTCAACATGACTCTTTTATCAATAAGAACATCAAGTTACGTAAATGCTGTCAGTAAACTTCATACAAAAGTTACTAAAGAAATGTGGAAAGATCTTTGGAAAAATGTCCCCCTTGATGAAATACCAGTAAAGGGCATCACAAATGGTGTCCACACAAAGACATGGCTTCATAATGAAATAAAAAAACTTATTGATCGTTACATTGGCAGAGTGTGGAGAGATTATGCAGAACTTGAAGGCCTGTGGTATGCCGTAGAAAGTATTCCCAATGAAGAACTATGGGAAGCCCATATAAGAGCCAAAAAAGAGTTCATAGAGCTCATCAAGAGAAAAATAAAAGAACGGAATAAACGTCTAGGAATCGACGAACCCATCCCAAATATAGACGAAAATGCTCTTATAATCGGCTTTGCAAGGCGTTTTGCAACTTATAAACGAGCGACTTTGATTTTGAGTGACTTAGAACGACTTAAAAAGATACTAAATGATCCAGAGAAACCAGTGTACATAATTTTTGGAGGAAAGGCTCACCCAATGGATAAAGCAGGTAAAGAATTCCTAAAGAGAGTTTATGAGATATCACAAATGCCCGAATTCAAAAACAAGATAATAATCTTCGAAAACTATGACATGGGGTCTGCTAGAGCAATGGTGGCAGGAGTTGATGTATGGTTAAACAATCCAAGAAGACCTCTAGAAGCCAGTGGAACAAGTGGTATGAAGGCTGGTCTCAATGGAGTATTAAATTTAAGCATTTATGATGGATGGTGGGTAGAAGGATACAATGGCAAAAACGGTTGGGTTATAGGAGAAGAAAGTGTTGAAGCAGAGAGTGAAGCAGATGATATAAGAGACGCCCAAAGTCTTTATGAGCTCCTTGAAAATGAAGTAATCCCTACATATTATGGAAATAGAACTCGCTGGATATATATGATGAAGGAAAGCATAAAGAGCATTGCCCCCAAGTTCAGTACACACAGAATGTTAAAGGAATACATGAACAACTTCTACTCAAAGGCACTAGCAAATTACATTCTCCTCCATAGAGACAACTTTAAAGCGACTAAAGAGATAGCAAATTGGAAAGCAAAAATCTTCAGCTCATGGGAGAACGTTAGTATAGAAAAGGTTGTAACTCATGATGCCACTGGCGTTGAAGTTGTAGTCGACCTAAATGGTCTTAATCCAGAAGACGTAAAAGTGGAGATCTATTATGGAGTCAAAGCAGAAGGCTATGCAATAGAGAAAGCATATGTGATAGAACTCAAACATCCGCAAAATCTTGGAGGTACAAAATGGCTCTATCGCTACGAAGGGAATGCCCTCAGAAATTTGGGCCATCCATGCTGGCACTATGCAGTGAGAATATACCCCTCGCATGACAAATTGCCCCACAAGTTTTTACTTGGTCTTGTTAAATGGAAAGGCTTTTTTGAATTCTAATTCTTTAATTCATTTTTGGAAAACGTTATAAATCAAACTTCCTCAACTTAAGGAGGGTTACCATGAGAATAGTATTTGATATAGGAGGGTCTGTTCTAGTTCCAGATAAGCCAGATGTCAAGTTCATAGACGAAATTGCCTACCAATTAACAAAAATCAGTGAAGATCATGAAATTGCAGTTGTTGTTGGAGGAGGAAAAGTCGCAAGAGAATATATCCATGCAGCAAAGACTTTTACTCCGAACGAAACCTTCAAGGATTATATTGGGATCCATATAACAAGAGCCAATGCAATGCTTCTAATAGCTGCGCTTAGAGAGAAGGCATATCCTTTCGTAGTAAGTGACTTCAGAAAAGCCTGGGAAGTCATGCAACTGAAAAAAATCCCAATAATGGGAGGAACTCATCCTGGGCATACCACTGATGCTGTAGCAGCACTTTTGGCAGAGTATCTCCAAGCAGACCTACTTGTGGTCATTACAAATGTGGATGGAGTTTACGACAGCGACCCCAGGAAAAATCCAAATGCAAAGAAATTAGAAAGGATATCCACTGAAAAACTGGTAGAAATAGCCATGCAAAGTGAAACTAAAGCTGGTGGAAGCGGGGTTGTTGATGCTCTTGCAGCAAAGTTTATTCATAGAGGAAAGATAAGAACCCTTATCATTGGCAAAGAAGATGCAAGGACTTTATTCGATGCAATAAAAGGAAAGCATAAAGGCACATTAGTTGAGCCTTAATTTCACAATTTTTTTATACTTCTCACATTCCTTTCTATATGGTGGTGTTATAATGAGAATTGTTGTAATCGGTTCTGGTACAGCAGGTAGCAATTTCGCACTTTTTGCAAGAAAAATAGACAGAAAAGCCGAGATAATCGTTATTGGAAAAGAAAAAACAATGCAATACTCTCCCTGTGCTTTGCCGTTTACATTAAGTGGTAAAATACCAAAGCTTGAGGACATTATTGTGTTTCCCAACGAATTTTATGAAAAACAAAAGATAAAGCTACTGCTTGAGACTGAAGCAAAAGCTATAGACAGAGAAAAAAAAGTCGTAGTTACAGATAAAGGAGAAATACCATATGACAAGTTGGTTCTAGCTACTGGATCAAAAGCATTTGTACCCCCAATAAAAGGAGTTGAAAGCGAGGGAGTCTTCACTTTAAAAACAATGGACGATGTGAAGCAAATTCAGAGTTATATAAAAGAACGGAATCCTAAAAAAGCTTTAGTTATAGGAGCGGGCCTAATTGGACTCGAGGGTGCTGTTGCTTTTAGAGAACTCGGAATGGATGTCCTTGTAGTAGAGCTTCTTGAGCATTTACTACCCACCATGCTCGACAAGGAGATGGCCTCCATTATCCAGTCACATATGGAAGAAAAAGGAATTCAATTTAGATTTGGTGCTGCGGTGAGTGAGATTATAGGAAACCCTGTAAATGCAGTGAGAATAGGGGAAGAAAAAATTGACGCCGATTTAGTCCTTGTGGCCACTGGAGTTAGGGCAAATACTGAATTAGCAAAGCAGGCGAATTTAGAGGTTAACAAAGGAATTATAGTGGACGAGTACCTCAGAACAAGTGATCCAGATATATACGCCATTGGAGATTGTGCAGAGGTTTATGATGCAGTAACCGGAAATCGAATTCTAAGTCAACTCGGAACAACAGCAGTTAGAATGGCAAAAGTGGCTGCTGAAAATATCTTTGGCAGAAATGTGAAGTTTAAACCAGTCTTCAATACTGCAATAACCGAACTTTTTGATTTAGAGATTGGTACATTTGGAATAACGCAAGAAAGAGCAAAAAAAGAGGGAATTAATGTAGTTATTGGTAAATTTAAAGGATCCACCAAACCAGAGTACTATCCTGGAGGAAAGCCTATCACAGTGAAGCTCATATTTAGAAAGAAGGATAAAAAACTAATAGGGGCCCAAATAGTAGGTGGAGAAAGAGTTTGGGGCAGAATCATGGCACTAAGCCTTGTAGCTCAAAAAGAAGCAAGTGTTGAAGACGTAGCATATAGCGAAACTGCTTATGCCCCACCAATAAGTCCCACTATTGACCCCATAACAATCGCAGCTGAAATGGCACTAAGAAAATTCAAATGAATACTTCTTACTATCTCTTTTTTTGAAAATTTTGCTTTCATCAGGCTCAATATTGTCATAGTGACAAATTAAAGTGGAAAAAATTTTTATAGATAAACTCCATTTTAATGCGTTGATGCACCATGATGTTCAGGAGTGAGTGTTTTTGGAGATATAATTGGTGATGCTTTTCTATTAGCCAAAGGTAGGGATTGCTTTTGGCATTGATTTAACCATTTCAAAAGCTTTTGGAGGTGTTCCTTGTGGTTAGAGAAACTTGGGGAAGTAGAGTAGGGTTTGTTGCAGCAGCTATAGGAAGTGCAGTAGGCTTGGGAAACATCTGGATGTTTCCCATGAGAACTGGTCTCTACGGCGGAGCAGCCTTCTTGATACCGTATCTTATTTTATTGTTTGCTGTTGGAGTAGTTGGACTTACAGTAGAGTGGACACTCGGAAGAGCAACAAAAGGTGGACCTATAGAAGCATTTGCAAAAGCATTGCCCGGAGGAAAATACTTAGGATTGCTAGTAAACGTAATAATGATAATGATATTTGCCTTCTATTCCCTAGTACTTGGCTGGATACTTCGGTACTTTATAGCCTCACTTACTGGAGAACTAGTTGGGGTTAATCCAGGAGCATTCTTTGATACTTTAGCCTTCAGTAAAGAAGCCATATTATGGCAGTTTATCGTAATAGCGATAACAGTGGGCATAGTTGCTATGGGAGTTCAGAAAGGGATTGAACGGGCCAATAAGATAATGATGCCTGCATTGTTTGTGCTCCTTATTATACTGACGATAAGAAGTATTACCCTACCTAACGCTTATGAAGGGCTTAAATTTTACCTATTACCTGACTGGAGCAAAGTTATGAGTGGAAAGACGTGGATGATAGCTCTATCACAAATGTTCTTCTCATTAAGTGTCCTTGGAACTACAATGGTAGTCTATGGAAGCTACCTAAAGGAAAGTGATGACATACCTCTCTCAGCAATAGCAACAGCCTTTGGAGATACGGCTGTAGCTGTCACAGCTGGTTTTCTAATATTCCCAGCAGTGTTTTCATTTGGACTTGAACCAACAGCGGGACCAGGACTAATTTTTGTCACACTTCCTATGGTCTTCCAAAAAATGCCCGGAGGAATACTTTTTGGCGCATTGTTCTTCCTATTGCTAATATTCGCTGGATTGTCATCAACTGTCTCAATGCTTGAGGTATACGTGGATTCCGCAATAACAAAGCTCAACTTGAACAGAAGAAACGCCTCAATTCTTCTAGGTCTCTTAACATTTATAGTGGGAGCCCCTTCGGCACTCAATCCTTCATACTTTGAATGGCTGATTAACATTTCAACCGTTTATATAGGGCCATTAGGAGCTCTTATAGCTGCTTTAGCATTGATAAGGCTCGGAGTAGAAAAAGCCTACGAGGAAGTCAGAAAAAGTGCGCTCATAGAAATTCCAGGAGTTTGGAAACCCTGGGTGAAATACCTGTACCCAATAGTGATAATAGTGATATACATTTCACAGTTCATACTGGGGTGAGAGAATGAGCACGATTTATATAATAGCACTCTTTGTGGTCCTCATAGTATATGGACCACTTATATGGGCACTCTACAAGCTCTCGAAGGCAGGCTCTGCCTCTTAATTTTTCTTTTGGTGAACACAAATGACACTAAAAAGGCTTTCCAAAATAAAAGATGATTATGCAAAAGACCTACCAAAGGGCAACTATTTGGATTGTGCATTAGGCCATAACCCATTCGGATGTTCTCCTAGAGTATTAGAAGGAATCACAAGGGTAAGCCCTCAAGACATATATCTTTACCCTTCCAAAGAAGAAAGGCTCAAGGAATCTATCGCAGAATACTGGGGAAACCTAAGTAAAGAGGAAATATTTCTTGGAGCCGGGTCAATGGGATGCTTACAAATGATCAACAAGCTATTAACCAAAGGATCCGTGGTTTTAGGTTATGCCCCACAATTTTTACCCTATATTAACGATGCAATAGTGAATGGCGCAGTTTATGAATACGTACCTCTCAAGAGAGAAAATGAGTTTAGGATCGATGTTAATGAAATAATAAACAGCATAACTAAGAAGACAACCTTCATTTATGTTGATAATCCCCACAATCCCACAGGGCAGGTTTTATCCTTAAAAGGGATTAAAGATATTGCAGAGGAAGCAGAAAGAAAAGGGGCACTTTTAATAGTTGATGAGGCCTTTGGAGACTTTATGCTAAAAAAGAACTCTGCAATAAACCTTGAAAACGAAAACATTATAGTCACAAGATCGTTCTCAAAAGGATTTGGACTTGCTGGTCTGAGAATCGGCTATTGTATAGCTAGAGGAGAGATACGGAGAACTTTAACAAAAATTCACCTCCCATTTTCCACAACTATGCTCTCAATAAAAGCAGCAGTCCTTGCTTTGGAGGATAAGAACTTCTTAAAAACAGTTATAGAGAGGGTAAAAAGTAATAAGACAAGGCTAATAAAGATCCTAAAAGAAGAGTTTTATATAGCAAAAACCCACGAAGCTACCCCTATTTTTCTCTGTGGGAGAGAAGGCGATACATACTCCTACTTTTTAGAAAGAGGCATTGTAACAGTGCCTGGAGGTGAGTTCATCAACCTAGACAATTCTTACATCCGAATAAGAGTGCCAAGCAATGTTGAAGAGTTTTTAAAAAGAGTTACTTCAACTTAAGTTTTATAACAGCCTCAATATGAGAGGTATGAGGAAACATATCAATCAAAACAGCGTTCTCAATTTCATAATTTTCTTTTAAATGTTTATAATCTCTTACAAACACCTGTGGATTGCAAGAGATGTAAATTAGATTATTTACTTTGCTTTTTGTTATCAGCTTAACTGCTTCTTTTAACCCTTTTCGAGGAGGATCCACAATGATGGTATCATAATCTCCTATTTCAACATCCTTCACATCTCCTACTGAAAACCTAGCATCGACCCCATTAATTTCGGCATTTTTGTTTGCTATCTCAACTGCAGGTGAATTTATTTCAATCCCTTCCACTTTAAGACCTCTTTTTGCTAGGTAGACTCCAAAAGTACCCACGCCAGCATAGAGATCAAATACGCTTTCACCTTCTATGAAATCCAATACCGCTTTCAATAGAAGATGGGTAGCATAGGAGTTCGTCTGGAAAAAGCTATTAGGATGGATTAGGTATATAGTGTCTCCAATCTTCTCCCTTATGTAAGGAGAACCCCCTGCAAGGACTGGAATACCCCTAGGCTCGTCCCTACTATCATCTTTAAAACTCCAATAAATGGAGTCTGCAAAGTCGAAGTAATCAATAAAACTTGAAGGCACTTCTTTGATGTGGGCAATCATATTTACCATAACGTCTCCTGTGAATTTCCCCTCCCTAACGGAAAAATAGTGTATCTCACCAAATTTTTGCTTTGAATCCCATGGCATGAGTCTTTCCTCTTTCATGAACTTCTTCAATGTAAGCAAGAAATTCGACGTTTTGTTCGAGAAAATAGGACATTCCTTCACTCCCACAACATTTTGAGATTCCCTCTGTTTAAACCCAATCCCTCTAGTAGAAACTATAAAATTGCTAATATTTCTAAACCCCCAGATTTTCGGTGACCCTTTTATTGGAGCTTCTATTCCAGTAGCCCTCTCAAAAAGTTCCTTCTTTAGGTTAAGCTGCTCCCGATATTTTATATGCTGCCAAAAACAACCCCCACACCTTTCAAAATGAGAACATCGCGGTCTCTGCCTTAGATGTGATTCTTCAATGACTTCAAACTCTCTAGCTATGTATCTCCCGAATCGTCTGAATGTTTTTCTAACTTCCACTAAATCGCCAATTACAGTAAAAGGTACGTGAACTGGTTTTTGAAGCTCTAATACTCCGTATCCATCAAAACTCATTTGCGTTATATATCCTCGCCCTTTCATCTCTCTCACTACTAACCAAACTCTATCTCATTTTTAAACTCCTCGCTTGTGATCAAAACAAGAACAATAGCTGCCAAAAAGGTTAGACTTACTGAAGCGGGTTCAAAACTTACCAGAATCCAAATTATGCCAAATATTAAGTCAAGAAGGGTTATATACGTGCCAACTTGTATAATGATTTCTACACCCCCCAAA
>NZ_JXCG01000018.1 GCF_001317345.1 Thermococcus sp. EP1
AATGCGCAGGTTTTGATCTTCACAAAGCTGGGGAGGAGGGGAAACTTTATGTAATTGACCTTTTTGGTTCTAAGTACGGAATCCCCTCTAAAAAGCCATATATAATTCAAATACCCGAGTGGAGCGATGAGACTGGCATTGCAAAATTAATTAATGTGTATAAGAAATTGAGTTCTAGAATTCCTAAGGATGTATTGGTAGTGGGTCTTGTAGCTACTATGGAGGGAACCTACCATGAGTTTGGTTATAACATGATGGACAAGATAGTCAGAGCATCAACTGCGAGTTTGGAGAAGGAACCTTTAAATACTCTTAAGATTGTTGCGATAACACTCTTAAACGCGAGCGCTGTTCCGGAACATGTCACTGCTTGGCTTTTCAGCCTGAGTGATCAAGTTATAGAATTTGTTTCTCATGTGGGTCAATCGGGTTTAGAAGAGACTATCTTAGTGCCTAAATCTGTGCTTCCAGAGTTTATACCACGCCATTACAGAATAAAAATGTCAAAAGAACAATTCATTAAACTCTTTTAGCGTTCTTTTTCACCTTTGTTCACGATTATTGCGGTTATTGATACTTTTGTTGGATTAAGGCTACCTTAAAGATACTCAATGGATTAGAAAATATTGTTAGGGTTCCCATTAAATTCATGAATGGTTTGGGGCATGCTTTCTTCGTCTAAGAACTCACATTAAAATACTTCACTGTTATAATAGTTCAAGTGGGCCGTTTTTCCTTTTCTGGGAATTTCCACTTGCGACTGATTTTTGTTACTTGTTTAACGACTTCTCTATCGTTTTTTCCTTTGTCTAGGAGCTTTTCGAGAAAAGATATTAACTCGTCATAAGTACCTCTTTCAATTGGAAATGGGACTCTATCTTTTCCTCCAACTGCATAGGCAAACTTAAACGGATCTGGAGGATGGGTAATAGGGTCTTTCCAAGAGGGATGAACATCATAAATTAATTCAAGAACCAAAGACAAAGCTCGTAGTGTGCTTGGGCCAAGACCTTTTATGAGGAGTAACTCATCATAATTATCCACACTTAGTTCCCTTGCTAATTCAAGGGCTCTTTTATTAAGTTCGAGTTTGCCAAAACTCTGATATCTCTTAAATAGAGGTATAACTTTTCTCTTTTCATACGGTTTATAAAATAAAGGAGCATATCCCTTTGTGAGGGCTTCTACGCTCTTGATTTCACGTTCGATTTTAGTGGGATTTTCAGAGATTATATCTAAAAGAGTCTTTTGGTATTCTTTTGCTTCTTTGGCAATAGTATTAAGAGCATAGTCACTTTGTATTCCGCTTATTCCTTTGTGGGGCTCTAAAGTAAATGACTCGATTTTTTCAGAGAACCAGTGATATCGCCGGGCGAGTTTGACTTGGGGATTCATACCTTGTTGTACTATAGCCCATCTTCCTTCTTGGTCTACAAAAAAGACATGATGATAAAGTTGGTAGCCGGTTTGTAATGCAACTGTATCGACTTTAGCAACTAATTTTGAAGTTTTTATGTATTCTTCTGGGTTTAGATCATAAATTTCACTTATTTGTTTTAACTCTTCAGGTGTTTTTCTACTTTTTGCTCCTTTGCCCCCGGCAGCCTTTATTCCAAGGTCTTCTTTAGAGAGAACCTCTTTCACAATTCCGGCGGTAACTGTAGTACTTCCTGAGGAATCCCAATCCATACCAATCAGATTGTTAAGTGCCTGGAACCATATAGGATCTGCGAGTCTCTCAAGAACCCCTTGAGTACCGTATTCATCTATAAGAAGTTTTATCACAAGGTTAGCTAGTCTTTTCATCCTTAAGGCAAGCCAGTGAGGGACATGGCCCCCATGTAGGGGGAGTTCTGCAATACCTCGTCTCATCAATTGGGACTTTGTTATCCATATATAAAAAGCTTGAGATAATTTAATAAATCCCTATGTGAAGTGTTTTCTGCTATGAGAGAGAAACCTAGAACACTACCCCCAACACTAAGAGACAAGTATCGTTATATAGCGTTCCAGGTTATTGGAGAAAGACCTTTCAAAAAAGATGAAATAAAGAGAGCAATATGGGAGGCTTCCATTAGAACTCTAGGGGAACTTGGAACAGCAAAAACAAAACCTTGGTTTATAAAATTTAATGAAAAAACTCAAACAGGCATTGTTAGGTGTGATAGAAAATATGTTGAAGAACTTCGCTTTGCATTCTCCTTGGTGACTGAAATAAATGGTTCTAAAGCTATTATAAGGAGCCTTGGTGTCTCGGGCACTATAAAAAGACTTAAAGTCAAATTCTTGCGAGAGTTCGGATGGAAATGAAAGATAGGGAAAAAATTTAATTATCTTCACTTAAAATATCTAAAATCGGAGAGTATATAAAGGGAGTGAAGAAATCTCTAACATAACCAGATTACGATAACTTTAGAGGTGATGGAAAATGGCATTTGTACCGCCACAAGCCGGGTATGATAGGGCAATAACAGTTTTCAGTCCTGATGGGAGGCTTTTCCAGGTTCAATATGCAAGAGAGGCTGTTAAGAGGGGGGCTACTGCAGTAGGAGTGAAGTGTAAAGATGGTGTCGTTTTAGCTGTAGAGAAGAGAGTCACGAGTAAACTCATAGAACCAGAGAGTTATGAAAAGATCTTCCAAATTGATGAACATATAGCAGCGGCTTCAAGCGGTATAATAGCTGATGCTAGAGTTCTTGTGGATAGAGCTCGTTTAGAAGCTCAAATTCATCGTTTAACCTATGGTGAACCTGTCCCACTAACAGTTCTTGTTAAAAAGATATGTGACTTAAAGCAGATGCACACCCAATATGGTGGTGTTAGACCCTTTGGTGCAGCTCTTTTAATGGCAGGTGTAAATGAAAAGCCAGAGTTATTTGAGACTGATCCAAGTGGGGCTTATTTTGAGTGGAAAGCTGTGGCAATAGGAAGTGGAAGAAACACTGCAATGGCAATTTTTGAGGAAAAATACAAGGACGACATGACTCTTGAAGAGGCTATTAAGCTAGCAGTTTTGGCACTTTCAAAGATAATGGAAGAGCCCACTCCAGAGAACATTGAAGTTGCAGTAATTACAGTGGAAGAGAAAAGATTCAAGAAGATAAGCCCAGAAAAAGTGGCCAAATGCCTTGAAGAGGCTTTAAAGGAAGCTGAAGCAGAAGAAGTCCCAGAGAAAGAAGAGGACTATAGTGAATTGGATAGCAACTACTGAGGTGGTTGATAATGCCAGTAAGTCTCGACAAAGCAGTGATAGCTCGATTGAAAACACATGGAGAGATTTTTGAGATATTAGTGGATCCTTATCTGGCTAGAGACTTCAAAGAAGGCAGAGAAGTTCCTGTAGAGGAGATTCTTGCTACTCCTTATATTTTTAAAGATGCCCATAAGGGAGATAAAGCAAGTGAACATGAAATGGAGAAAATTTTTGGAACAAGTGATCCATATGAAGTTGCAAAAATAATTCTTCGAAAGGGAGAAGTTCAGCTTACAGCAGAGCAGAGAAGACAAATGCTTGAAGAGAAGAAAAGACAGATAGCCATGATAATTCACCGACATGCTGTTGATCCGAGGACTGGTTATCCTCATCCTCTTGAGAGGATTCTTAAAGCAATGGAAGAAGTAGGGACTAGGGTGGACATATTTAAAGATGCAGAGACACAGGTTCCAGATGCAATAAAGGCCTTGAGAAGAGTTTTGCCATTGAAGATCGAGACTAAAGTAATAGCAGTTAAGATACCATCAGAGTACACAGGGAAAGCTTATGGAGAAGTAAGAAAATTTGGAAAAATAAAGAGAGAGGAATGGGCAGGCGATGGCTCTTGGATGTTTTTAATTGAAATTCCTGGAGGAATTGAAGAAGAATTTTATGAGAAACTGAATGCCCTTACAAAGGGCACAGTTGTAACTAAACTTATAGAGAGGAAGGGACTATGAGGAAGATTTTTGTAAAAAATAAGGATTTAGTGGTTCCAGGAACACTTTTGGCACAAGGACCGTTCAAAAATGGAAGAGGGACTTTTAAAGAAGGCAGTCGAATATATTCAAGCGTTGTTGGGTTGGTTAGAGTGTCAAATGACACTGTGTCAGTAGTACCTCTTGAAGGCCCGTATATACCAGAGGTCGGAGATTCAGTAATTGGCAAAATAATTGATGTAAAGTTCTCAAACTGGATTGTTGACATCGGTGCACCCTATCAAGCTGGACTTAGGATACAAGATGCTGTAGAAGGAAGAGTTGACATTTTGAAGACTGATTTGAGGAAAATATTTGATATAGGGGACATAATATACGCGAAAGTAAAAGCGTTTAACGAAATTAATCAGATTGATCTGATGACAAAAGGGATGCCATTTAGTGGTGGGCCGTTAAAAGGAGGTCAACTGGTGAAAATAACTCCATCAAAGGTTCCCCGTCTAATAGGAAAAGGAGGCTCAATGATAAACCTAATAAAGAATCTCACAGGGACCAGAATTATAGTAGGCCAAAATGGATGGGTTTGGGTCAGTGGAAGGAAAGAGGAACTTGAGAAATTGGCAATAGAAGCTATTCTTAAAGTAAACAGAGAAAGCCACACTCAAGGATTGACAGATAGGGTTAAAGAAATGCTGGTTCAGAGATTAAACGAACTTAAAGAGCAAGGGATTATTGAAGAAGTCCCTCAATTGAAAGAAGGTGAAGAAGAATGATGGGAAAACCGGAAGGGCTTAAGCTTATTGATGAGAATGGATACAGAATTGATGGAAGGAAAAAGTATGAACTTAGGAAAATAAAAATGGAAGTTGGAGTGCTTAAAAGTGCGGATGGTTCTGCCTATGTTGAGTGGGGAAAAAATAAAGTAATGGCTGCTGTTTATGGGCCAAGAGAGATTCATCCAAAACATCTTCAAAAACCGGATAGAGCTATTCTGAGGGTAAGATACAACATGGCACCATTTAGTGTTGAAGAGAGAAAAAAGCCTGGACCAGACAGGAGAAGCGTGGAGATAAGTAAAGTCATAAGAGGTGCCCTAGAACCGGCAGTTATTCTCGAGCTTTTCCCAAGAACATCAATAGATATCTTTATAGAAGTTCTTCAGGCTGATGCAGGAACTAGGGTGGCAGGGATTACAGCAGCTTCGCTTGCTTTGGCTGATGCAGGAATTCCAATGAGAGACCTTGTTGCAGCATGTGCTGCGGGAAAGATCGATGGTGAGATAGTACTGGATCTCAACAAGGAAGAAGACAATTATGGAGAAGCTGATGTGCCAGTGGCAATAATGCCAATAAAGAATGACATAACTTTACTTCAAATGGATGGTTATCTAACAAAAGATGAATTCCTTGAAGCCGTGAGACTTGCAATAAAAGGTGCGAAAGCAGTTTATCAGAAACAAAGAGAGGCCCTAAAGGAAAAGTATCTCAAAATAGCACAAGAGGTAGGTGAGTGAAATGGAAGTAATGGCATCAATAATGAAAGATCATATCTTGCAGCTTCTAAAGGAAGAGAAGAGAATAGATGGAAGAGGCTTGGAGGACGTGAGACCCTTAACGATTGAGACAGATGTCATAGAAAAAGCAGAAGGTTCTGCTCGTGTAAAACTTGGAGACACTCAGGTACTTGTTGGCATAAAAGTTGATTTGGGAGAACCATTCCCGGATTTGCCAAATATGGGTGTAATAACCACTAACGTCGAATTTGTCCCATTAGCTTCACCTACTTTTGAGCCAGGTCCACCCGATGAGAGAGCAATAGAACTCGCAAGAGTTGTGGATAGAGGAATAAGAGAAAGCCAAGCAATTGACTTGGAGAAGCTTGTCATAGTTCCTGGAAAACTTGTTAGAGTTATCTTCATAGATGTTCATGTGTTGGATCACGATGGCAATCTTTTGGATGCTTCAGGAATTGGTGCAATTGCAGCATTGTTGAGTGCAAAGATTCCGAAAGTAGAGTATAATGAAGAAACTGAGGAAGTGATAACGCTAGATGAGTATGAAAAACTTCCAGTAACAAAGATCCCAATTCCAGTAAGCTTTGCAAAGATAGGAAACACCTTAGTTGTGGATCCAAACTTTGAAGAAGAACAAGTTATGGATGGAAAGTTGACCATAACCACAGATGAAAATGGATATATCTCTGCAGTTCAAAAGAGTGAAGGCGGGAGTTTTAAGCTTGAAGAAGTAGTGTTTGCTGTAGACACCGCATACAAGAAGGCAGAAGAAATTAGAGAAAAAATCCTTGAGGCGATAAAGAAAGAATGAGCAACGTTTCCTTTTCTTTTGAATTTTTTATGGTTAAGTATTTTCCCTTTTACACCAAGGGGAGTGGGGGAAATTTTAACTTATAAGCTTTCAAGAAAAGATTTATAAACTAAACTCTGGTTTTTTAGTTGGGTTTAGGAAAAGTCTTTTAAATAAACTCTCTCAATACCCTTCAGCTTAAGATCATTAGGGGTGATGATCATGCCAAGAACTAAAAAAGTCGGATCAGCTGGAAGATTTGGACCAAGATACGGTCTTAAGATTAGAAGAAGAGTGGCTGCAGTAGAAGAGAAAATGAGGCAAAAACACACCTGTCCAGTATGTGGAAGAAAAGCTGTTAAGAGAATAAGTACAGGAATATGGCAATGTCAAAAGTGTGGTGCCACGTTTGCTGGAGGAGCTTATTTGCCAGCCACACCGGCTGGAAGAATTGCTAAGAGGGGTGTCTCAAGCCTATAACCCCTTAAACCTTTTTGGTGGTTGACATGGTGGAAGCATTATACAGATGTGCAAAGTGTGGAAAAGAATTTAAAATGGATTTAGCAATTGTTCGAGAAATTCGCTGTCCTTATTGTGGGGCCAAGATAATTTACAAGCCCAGACCTAAGGTGGGCAGACGGGTCAAAGCAATTTGAATTGCGCTTTTTTAAAACTATCAAAAACCTTTATAACCTGTTTTTGACAAACCAACAAGTGATCAGAGATGATGCTGATAACAACATCCCATAGGCCTACAAGAAGGACAAGAAGCTTTGGACATGACTTAGAGCGTATTTTTCCAAATTCTACCTATTTGACTAGAGGTAAAAAAACTATCCAGGATCTCCTTGTTGAGGCTTATGATAGAGGGTATGAGAGGCTATTAATTATAAATGTCTGGAAAGGAAATCCTCTTAAAATGACTTTTATTAAGGTTTCTCCTGATGATTGGGGATATATGGGATATCTCTACCTTCATGGCATTAAACTTCAAAGAGAAATCGGATTTAGAAACATTCGTTTGATCAGAGAGGAAATGCCATTCATCGTAACAACAGCCAAACGGGTAGATCTTGATCATATTATTTTTGGTCAGGTGTTTGCTGAGCTCACAAATGGCAAGTTTATACCTCGTAATGATAGAAATCTCCAGTACATAGCCGATAAATACAATACTGATGTTCTTGGTGTTATAGAACGTCATCCAAGGGGAATGGCGGTGAACTTTTATCGTTTTGATGTCTCAAAGGATAAACCAGTGGGTCCATTGATAAGTGTTAAAATATGGATAATGGAAGATGGTAGGAGATGGGACTACAAGGAAAAGCTTGGCATCAAGAGGAGCGAGGGCACATGAGCAAAATAAGAGGCTCAATTGAGATAGAATTTCCAAATGAAGAGGTTGCAAGAGTTGTTTATGAGAGTGTTCTCTTTGAACATAAAACTGTCCCTTACAGAAGGAGTAAACTGGACTTTTCTCTAAATGGATCCAAAATAATAATAAATTTTATGGCAGATGATAATTCTGCTTTAAGGGGTACAATTAATTCCTATCTCCGGTGGATTAAAGTGGCCCTTGAAATCACCGAGCTTTAGTTAACTATTTAAATGTCCCTTGAGAGTATAGCTCGGATATTGCGATTATGGAGGTGTTGCTATGCAGAATATCCCACCACAAGTGCAGGCATTGTTAGGGCAGTTGGAGAGTTATCAGCAACAGATTCAACTTGTTATTCAACAAAAGCAACGAATTCAAGTTGAACTTAATGATGCTAGAAAAGCTCTCGAAGAAATTGAGAAGAGTGAGGATGAGAGTCCAATATACAAAACAGTCGGTACTCTAATAGTCAGATCAACAAAATCAAAGGCTTTAGGAGAACTCAATGAGAAAATTGAGACTCTTGAAGTGCGTTTAAAGGCCCTAGAAAGACAGGAGCAAAAGCTTAATGAGAAAATTAAAGAACTCACCCAACAGATCCAAAGTGCTCTTAGAGGCGGTGTTGCTGGTTAGTCTCCTTTTTTAAACTTTTGCACGTGGTCGTCATGAAGAAGGTTGTCCATATAGGTCTCCCTGAGCTGACAGGAGAGGAGTTAATAGAAGTCGGAGAACTCGCTCAAGAAGCTGTGATAGATTATATCTTTAAGTATTTGACTAGAAGTGAGGTAAAAGATATTGAAGTAACAGCAAGGGTAAGCCGTGAAGATACCCTTGATCTGGAGCTTGAAGTCTATTTAGAGGTTCCAATATTTGTGAAAGTAGATGTGGATGCCCTAGTAGATGAAGCTATTGAAAATGCGTATAAAAAAGTTGAAAAAAGGTTGATGGAAATTGCAGGGGAAAATAAAGCTCAAAAGATTTCTAAATGAAGCAGAGGAAAGAAACTATACCTTTTTACTCTTGTGTCATCATAATGCCGATCCAGATTCTCTGGGTAGTGCTATTGCTTTCTCAAGATACTTGACCAGTAGAGGACTGAAAAATAAAATTGGGGTTGCTCAAAGTGTTTCATCTTATGCAAAGAGACTTCTCCAATTTGCTGATGTGGAAAAGGATCCAGAAGTTAAGGAAGATGTTGTAGTGATTTTCGATACTTCCTCTATTGAGCAGCTTGAGCCAATTAAAATTCCTAAAGAGAAATACGTAGTGGTTATTGACCATCACGCTGAAAAAGAAAGTCCTATAAACGCAGATATTTGGATTGTAGATTCTTCTAGGACATCTACTGCTGAGATAATATGGGAGCTTCTCAATTACTTGGGATTTTATGATGAAATTTCGGCAAGAGTCATTTTGGCAGGAATAGTTACAGATACTGCCAACTTTAGATATGCAAACTCAAAGACCTTCAAGACGGTTTTTAGCATTCTTGAAAAGTTTAACATACATATGGGGGAGATCTATAATCTTGTGCTTCCTGTTACCGATGAAAACATAGATCAAGCAAAGAGAATTGCTATCCTGAAGGCCTGTCAGCGAATGGAGATTAGAAAAGTGAAGAATTATATAATTGCGATTTCAAAGATTTCTGCCTATGAGTCACTTGCATGTAAAATCTTCCTTCAGTTGGGAGCTGATGTTGCGATTGTAGGGAGTGAAAAGAAAGGGGTTAGAATCTCAGCTCGCACTAAAGAACATTTAGTTAAGAAAGGACTTCATCTTGGTAAGCTTATGGAGAGAGTAGGTCCAATTATAGAGGGTTCTGGAGGAGGACATTCTGGAGCTGCTGGAGCAAACGGAAAGAAAAATCTTGATGATGCCGTTAAGTTTTTAGTGAAAGAAATCGAAACTTTTCTAAAGAACTTGGGGTGATCCAATGAGTAGGTGCCCCCTTTGTGGTGAAGTACTTAAGTGGGAAGATCTTATTGAGCAGATGCTCACTTTGAATAACTTTAAGGAATTGCTCAAAAATAAGGATTCTTTTTTATCCACGTTAGACACTTTCATATTTACGTGTCCGAAATGTGGTGAAGAATTCTATGGAAACAATTTAAGTCAGAATGAAGCGAGCAAGGTCTTTGAGCTTCTTAATGAATTTAAGGGGAGTATAGACTATGAGAATAATAAAGTCAAATTGAAGCTTACTAATTTGTTAACTCTTGACTTAATGTTAGAGGAGTGGGATAGGAGGGTTAAGAATACTCGGTGATGATTATGATGGAGGATATATCTGATTTTGTAGAGAGAGGGGATTTTGGGAGTGCATTGGAGTTGGCCTTGAGGATTAAAGATCCCTTCTCGAAACTTGAAGCCCTTTCATACATTTATCTTTATGTAGAAGAGGTAAAGTACATGGAAGCGCTTCTAGGGAGAATGTTGGAGGTAGTAGACTCCTTAAAAGAACTACTGGATAAGGCAAGAGCATTAGCATTAATTGGATATACTCTTCTAGCTTCTGGAGATAGTAAAGGAGAATACTTTTTTAAAAAAGCACATCAGCTAGTTAGGTCTATTGATTATTCTCTTTGGAGAGCTGATGGGTATTCATATCTAGCATATTATATGGCGTTAAGTGGGAAGCATAGTGATGCGTTTTACTATTACAATGTGGCATATGAAACAGCAACAAGATCTTCTGAGCCATATTCCAAGGTTCTTTCCTTTCTTTATACTTTGGCGCAACGAATTGTAGAGAGTGCAGATAAGGTACGTTCTCCAGAGGCTAGAGACTTCTATGAACTAGCAGCAGGAATTTATGAAGATATTAGAAGGAATCTTAGTGCTCAAGAGCTAAAGAAAAAAGCTTCTCTTATAGAGCTTGCAGTAGAACATGGGAGTAAAGTCGTTTCAGACTTTCTTGAAAAAAGAGATTTAGAAAGTGCAGTTTTTGTTATTAAATACTTGCCAGAAGAAGAAAAGATTTTAGCATTACTGGAGATAGCTTATTGGCTTGTTCTCCATGATAAAAAAGGTTTGGGTAATAGTTTAGTAGAAGAGGCTTTTAGAATGGCTGCTGAAAGAAAACTTCAACCTGAGGATGAGTCCCTTAAAGATATTGCGTTCAAATTTTTGAAAATAGGTCAGCTCAAGGAGGCTCTAACCATAGCAGCCATAATGGATGATAGGGAACTTGCTTCCCAAGTATTTGCTAAGATTGCTCTAGCGTATGCTAGGAGAGGTGATAAGCTTAAAGCTGTTACAGTTGCGGAGGCAATATCAAACGAAAGTGTTAAGAAAGAGGTTTTAAAAGCAATTGAAGGTGGGAGTGATGTGGGACACGAGTAAGGATTATCGCTTACTTGTAGCAGAGAAAGCGGTGGAGCTTTTCTTAAAAACAGTTGAAGGGGCGAAATTTAAGGGTAAGTGGGACAAGAAGAAAGCAATACAGCTTGCTAAAGAGATGATTCCTGAACTTCAAGCTATGAGGTACTCCTACTTAGAGCCCTCTGAACTTATTGAGACTCCCCAAATGAAAGAACTTGTAAAAAAAGCACAAGGGATAATTGAAGCACTTGGGGGAGAAGAATGGTACGTTAAATTCTTAGAACTGGCTGACAGGCATGAAAAGGAAAAATTGGAAGAATCTGTTGCAAAGATAAGATTTTTCTTGAATACTATAATGGGTTTGGATAAAAGGTTGAAACTTGGAAAAATAAATGATCCTGTAATTGCTGTTGATATAAGAGTTGGAGAGGTCATGAGTGCTGGTAAACACCCAAATGCAGATAAACTTCTTGTATGTAATGTAAATCTGGGTGATAGAGCTATTACAGTGGTAACAAATGATTTAGGCGTAAAAGAGGGCCACAAAGTCGCTGTAGCATTACTACCTCCCGCAAACTTTAGGGGAATAACAAGTGAGGGAATGTTTTTAGGGGCTGGTGAAGGTGTTTTAAAGGATGTAAAAGGGGACGTCGGAGGACTTCCAAAAGGTATTCCTTTGGAAGCTTTTAAAGAGACTAGGAATCTCGTTGAAGCATTTTTGAAAGGTTGATTCCATTTTCACACTTTTTCTTTGGATGTCTACTTTTTGAAAACTCTTTGTTATGAGATAGAAGTATCTTCACAAAAACTATAAACTATAAGAGTGGTATTATTTATTGGTGCTATCAATGGTGAGCTCATACTTTAAGAAGCTCCTTCTTGATCTTGGAATTCGTGAAGAAAGAATCGAGATGCTTGAAGGGAAAGGAGGAATAGTAGAAGATGAGTTTGAGGGCATAAAATATCTCAGATTTAAAGATTCAGCCGGTAATCTAAGAAGAGGTACAGTGGTTTTTGACCATCATAATATCATATTGGGCTTTCCTCACATAAAGAGGGTTGTTCAGCTGGAAAAGGGTATAAAAAGAGTATTTAAAATGAAGCCATTTTATGTGGAGGAAAAAATAGATGGGTATAATATCAGAGTGGCTCAAATTGAGGGAAGAGTATTTGCCTTTACAAGGGGAGGTTTTATATGCCCCTTCACTACAGAGAGGATTGAAGATTTTGTGAACATGGAATTTTTCAAAGATTATCCCAATCTAATACTTTGTGGAGAGATGGCAGGGCCTGAAAGCCCCTATCTTGTTGAAGGTCCGCCACATATAAAGGAAGACATTCAGTTCTTTCTCTTTGATATTCAAGAGAAAAAGACTGGCAAATCAATTCATGTGAAAGATAGGATAAAAATGGCGGAAGAATATGGAATTCCAAGTGTTGAAGTTTTTGGGATATATAATATTTCAAAGATAAATGAACTTCGACAACTCATAGAAGAGCTCAGCACGCAACGTCGAGAAGGGATAGTAATGAAGAGTCCCGACATGAAGAAGATAATTAAATACGTAACACCATATGCAAATATAAATGACATACGAATTGGAGCACGGGTATTTTTCGAGCTACCACATGGATATTTTATGCAGAGGATTAAACGTTTAGCCTTTTACTTAGCAGAAGAAAAGATTAGAGATGCAGACTTTGAAAGATATGCAACTGCCCTTGGAAAAGCACTTTTGGAGCCATTTGTGGAAAGTATATGGGATGTAGGTGGTGGTGAGGAAATAGCAGAGATGTTTACTGTGAGAGTAAAACATATTGAGACTGCATATAAGATGGTCTCACATTTTGAGCGTCTTGGATTGAAGATTCATATTGAAGATATAGAGGAAATATCTAATGAGTATTGGAAGATAACATTTAAACGAGTTTATCCAGAAGCTACGAGGGAAATTAGAGAGCTCTGGAATGGACACGCATTTGTAGATTGACCGCCTTAAACTTTTTATATCTCTTTAATGCATTCGAAAGTAGAGGTGAAAGAATGGACTGGAAGCGAGGTGCATATCCTGAGTTTAAAATGGAAGATGTTCTCATCACACTCTTTTTGGTAAAGACTCCAAAAGGTCGTAAACAGATTTCTGAGGAATTAAGTCTTGGAGAAGGCACTGTTAGAACCCTTTTAAAGAAACTTGCTGCTTCGGGCTTGATTGAGTCCCAACAAAAAGGTCATTTTCTGAGTGAGGAAGGAATTAAAGTTGTAAACGAGATTTCTACTCTTTTTTCAGAACCCGTTGAGATAGAATCTATAGAAGGCTTCCCTGCATGTGCTCTCATTGTGAAGAATCCTCCTGAGTTTAAGAGTATAGAGTTGAGAGATGAAGCTATTAGATTTTTTGCAAAAGGAGCCATGATTTTACTCTGTTCTGGGGGAGAAGTGATATTTCCTGAGGACGGGAGGCCCTTAAAGGACACACTCCCTGAGATAGATAGAGAAGTGAAGAGACTACCTCTTAAAGATGGAGACTTAATCGTAATAACATGGGCAGAAAGTAGAACAAATGCTATTAAGAGCGCTATTCATGTAGCGGTGGTTTTAAAAGAGGATTCGTTGCCCAGTGAGATCAGAAAACTGGCAGAATAAATTTGAGGTGTTCGCGATGAAGATAAAGCATCCCTTAAGTAAAAAGGAAGTTAAGAGGATAATAGAAGATATGAGTAAAATTTTTGGAAATGAGGTAGCAAAGAAGCTGATATCTAAGAATGATCAGGTTCTAATAGGAGAATTCGATAAAAAAACTCAGATACTCTTTGTTAACAAAAAACCGCGGTTTATAAAGAGGGAAGACCTTATTTTCCCCTTGGTTATAGCCTTGTATGAAATCTCAAATGTGGAGGATCTGAGGAAATGGAAACGTAGAGTAGTTGTAGATCAAGGAGCAGTACCCTATATTCTAAATGGGGCTGATGTCATGGCTCCGGGTATAGTAGATGCAGATGAAGAAATAAAAGAGGGGGATTTCGTTTTTATTGTAGAGGAACAATATGGAAGACCTTTAGCTATTGGAATAGCTTTATTAGATGGAAAAACTATGAAGGAAAAGAAAAAAGGAAAAGCTGTGAAAGTGATACATCATGCAAAGGATAAAATTTGGGAGTTGACGGTGTTATGACGGAAAAGAAGAAGATTAGAGTGGTTACAGGTGGAGTTTTTGATATCCTGCATGTGGGTCATATCCATTTTTTGCAGCATGCAAAAGAACTTGGCGATGAACTTATAGTGATAGTGGCACATGATAAAACTGTTGAGGAAAGAAAAGGTAGGGCGCCTATAAATTCTATGTATGAGAGAGCAGAGGTCTTAAAGGCTCTTAAAATGGTGGATGATGTTGTTATTGGGAAACCTGATTGTATAAGTTTTGAGTTAGTTAAAAAGCTAAATCCCGATATTATTGCTTTGGGACCAGATCAGAATTTCGATATTAATGTTCTTAAAGAAGAGCTAAAAAAGAATGGTATTAACGCTGAGGTTATAAGAATCCCCTACTCCTATAAAAGCGACATTGCTAAAACTAGTAAAATAATTCAAAAAATAGTAGAGATATTTTGCGAGTGATTTTAGCACATCTGATTTTAGCAAATTTTGGTGATTATAAAAATATGAAGATTTAACTTAAATCGTAATCTATGGCTCCGTCTAAGATTCTCTCAACTATCGGATTTGCTCCGATACTTCTTTTCTTTTCACCTGAAACCCTGTCAAAGAGATTCTCGAGTTCTGAGTCCTTATTTATTCTCCTGTTTATTGGATTTGATATTATTATGTTGTCTTCCTCGCTAAGTGCGTGTATGTCACTACTGAGGATGTGTGGCGATCTAACTCCTGTCATTATAACCATTGCTCTGACGACCTTTCCAAGCTCCTTGTCGATTCTCGCGCCCCATTTTATTTCGGATTTTGCTCCAAGCTTTTCATAGACTATCTGCATTGCATCGTTTATCTCTCCAAGACTAACATCTGGCCCGACTGTAAAGTGAACTAGTGCAGATTCGCCACTTCCAAACTCAACTTCAAGCATTTTGTTGTTTAGTGCATTGTTTATTGCGTCAACAGCCCTTCTATTAGAGTCACTCTCACCAATTCCAATCAACGCTGCTCCACCATTTTTCATAACACTATAAACGTCGGCAAAATCAATATTGACCATGGAGGGGAGCATTATTGTCTCTGTAATACCTTTAACCATTCTTGCTATTATCTCATCTGCAAATCTGAATGCTGCAGAGATTGGTAATTTTGGTACAAGTTCAAGAAGTTTATCATTTTCTATTATCACTACAGTATCAGAGTATTTGAGCAGGGCTTGTATTCCAGCTTTTGCTTTTTCGATTCTTTTTGTTCCTTCATTCCTGAATGGATATGTCACAACGCTTACAATGAGTGGCTCTTGAATTCTCCCACCGTTTCTAGCTTCTTCCTTTATTATCTTTGCAATCACCGGGGCTGCTCCAGTTCCAGTACCATTACCCATTCCAGCAGTCAAAAATACGAGATCCACATCTCTAACAACATCAGCAATTTCATCTCTACTGGCCTCTGCGGCCAAATACCCTATTCTTGGGTTTCCACCCGATCCTTTTCCATGAGTTATATTCTTTCCAAGAAGGATTTTTCTGTGAGCTTTTGTCCTTGCCAAGTGTTGAGCGTCAGTGTTCATTGCTATCAGTTCTGCTCCTTCTACACCCAGTTCGTAAAGTCTTGTAATAGTATTGTTCCCGGAACCGCCAATGCCTATTATCGCTATTTTAATGAAAGCTTTGGAGACATCTAGATCACTGAGGGTTTCTTGGATTTTGTCATCATTGTTATTTATATCTAAATTAATACCGGCTTGTTCTAATATCTTAAACACCATTTATATCACCCCGCTAATTTTATTTGACCACGTATTCTGGTATTCTCCTTTCTTCTGACTCAGTGACGTAGAGTTCTTTTTTTACTAGTTCTCTGATGGCCT
>NZ_JXCG01000019.1 GCF_001317345.1 Thermococcus sp. EP1
TATCAATTGGGGCAATTGGCAACTCAGCCATACCCAACACCTCCTAAAGTTGTGTAAATTGGTATTTGCATTTTATTTTATGAAAGAAGTTATATATAAACCTTTCGGAAAAGAGGCTCTTTTAGGCAAATACTCGGATAGTCACCATACATTTGGGGACAGTTAAAACATCTCACCAGTGGACAAAGAGAGTGAGAAATTTTATAGGGTTTGGTCTCTACAGTTCAAAAATAAAGGAATCCCCACAGTTGCTGATTTCTTTTATATTTATCATGCTTTGATTTGATGTTTAGCATTATTGACCATACAGACCCAGAAAAACATTGCAAAGTATGTAGCAGTTTAGCAAAAAGGTATCATGAGCCAGACCGGCCTGGATTAGAGTAAAATAGGGCCCTCTTTACTATTTTTCTTTTCCACATATATGTCCCGCAATGGTTATATTATCCTCTGCAAATTCTATTCTATAAAGTATTGAGGTGGTAAAAATGCCAGAGAAGTTTGATAAGATATACGACTACTATGTCGATAAGAACTATGAGCCCAACTTCAAAAGGGATATTGTAGCTGTTTTTAGGGTAACCCCTGCAGATGGCTACACCATAGAACAAGCCGCCGGTGCTGTGGCAGCTGAAAGCTCCACCGGGACATGGACTACTCTTTACCAATGGTATGAAGAGGAAAGATGGAGCGATCTCTCAGCGAAGGCATATGATTTCCATGACATGGGGGACGGAAGCTGGATAGTGAAAATAGCCTACCCCGCCCATGCTTTTGAAGAATGGAACCTCCCTGGCCTGCTCGCATCAATAGCAGGTAACGTCTTTGGAATGAAGAGAGTAAAGGGACTAAGGCTCGAAGACCTTTACCTGCCCGAAATAGTACTCCGAGACTTCAGCGGGCCCAATAAAGGTATCGAAGGAGTAAGAGAAATACTTGAAATCAGGGACAGACCCATTTACGGTGTAGTCCCCAAACCAAAGGTTGGTTATTCTCCTGAAGAACTGGAAAGACTCTCCTACGAGCTCCTATCTGCAGGAGCAGATTATATGAAAGATGACGAAAACCTGACTGGCCCCTGGTACAACCGCTTTGAAGAAAGGGCCGACGTAATGGCAAGAGTTATAGATAGAGTGGAATCAGAAACTGGAGAAAAGAAAACATGGTTCGCTAACATAACAGCTGATATCAGAGAAATGGAAAACAGACTCGAAATTCTAGCTGAATACGGCCTACCTCACGCCATGGTCGATGTTGTAATAGTCGGATGGGCCAGTTTAGAGTACATACGAGATCTAGCGGAAGATTATGATATTGCCCTACACGCCCACAGAGCCATGCATGCCACTTTCACAAGAAACCCCTATCATGGAATATCAATGTTCGTCCTTGCAAAGCTCTACAGGATAATCGGCCTTGACCAGCTTCACGTTGGAACTGCTGGAGCTGGAAAGCTCGAGGGTGGAAAGTGGGACGTTATCCAAAACGCGAGAATCTTAAGAGAAAAGCATTACAAGCCAGAGGAAAACGATGTTTTCCACTTAGAGCAAAAGTTCTACCACATTAAACCAGCATTCCCAACAAGTTCCGGCGGACTTCACCCTGGAAACCTACCTGCAGTTATAGAGGCCCTTGGAACAGACATAGTTCTCCAGCTAGGAGGAGGAACATTGGGACACCCAGATGGACCAGCCGCTGGAGCTAAAGCCGTTAGACAGGCATTGGATGCAATCATACAAGGAATTTCATTAGATGAGTACGCCAAAACTCACAAAGAACTAGCAAGGGCTCTCGAAAAGTGGGGCCATGTGACCCCAGTTTGACGAATTCTCTCTTTTCTTTTTGTCTCTTATCCGAAAGTTACTTCCAAAAGCCATTTATTGCCTTTTACTAACCCTGAGAATGGTGAAGTTCATGCATCCAGAAGGATTCTTAGAAGTTATCACAGGCCCTATGTTTGCTGGAAAAACAAGCGAACTCATTAAGAGGATTGAAAGGCAAATATTTGCAAAAAGAAAAGCAGCTCTTTTCAAACCATCAATAGATAATAGGTACAGTGAGGACAAAATCGTAGCTCACAATGGACTAAGTTATGAAGCCTTTGTTGTACCAACCACGGAAGAAGGAGTGAAAATGATATACCAAAAAACAAAAGAAGAAGATTTCGAAGTGATTGGCATTGATGAAGTGCAGTTCTTCCCGATGTCAATAGTGGAGGTTCTCAATAAACTAGCGGATGAAGGAATTTATGTAATCGCTTCGGGGCTTAACTTGGATTTCAAGGGTGATGCTTTTGAAGTTACAAAAGAGCTCCTAGCAATGGCCGACAATATAGTGTACTTAACAGCCATATGCAGTGTTTGTGGAAGAGAGGCCACAAGAACTCAAAGACTCATAAATGGAAAACCAGCTCCCCGTGACTCACCTAGAATACTCGTGGGAGGAATGGAGGCCTACGAAGCCCGGTGCAGAAAGCATCACATAGTACCTTAGACTACATCGAAGCTTATTTCCAAAAGCTCTTTGCTTTTCCTAAACCGGACTTTCTTAATCTTTATCCTCCCAATTTCTCCAGTTGTTTTTGTATGGTCTTTGTTGCAAGCATTCACGTTCCACCCCTCAATAACAACTATTTTGAGTGTTCTCAGTTCGGGTGGAATCGGGAAGAGATCATACATGTCTTCTCCAAATCTGCTCTCCGCATCTTCTCTTGGAAGCTCATATACTTTGATTGGAGCATTTTCTTCGATCTTCCTATTGGCAAACTCTTCAATCATTGCAACCTCCTCTTTTGTGGGCTTTCGATTGAACTTAACGGTTAATCTACCATGATTTCCGTTAACATAAACAGCGACAGTCCATTTTGCTTCCTCACCCAAAACCTTCACAACAGCCCCTTTTAACACATGCAAGGCAGTGTGGGTTTTAACCTCCATTTCAATCCCACCCTTATTAGTCAATATACTGTGTTTCTTTACAATTTTTCCAATTACTGATTCATCCTTACTTTCAGCTAAACCCAAAAGAGCCTTTGTGACCTCCTAAGGGCTAAGAGTATAACCACAACTTCATTTTCCTCGCGTAGCTTCAAAACAAGCTCTACAGCCTTCCTAAAAGAGTCCCTAATAGAGCTTTCTCCAAATTTAACGATTACCATCTTGTTGGAGATTTTGTAAATCACCATAATAGATCACCTATACAAGGATTCTTAACCCAAATATAACTCTTTTTGCAGATTTTTTTGTCAGTAAGACAGAAACGATAGAGCCATATTTTCCAATATGGACAATGTGTTGGATTTCTTTCTGTTTTTCCAATTCATGTCAACCTCCTTAATTGGATAAGAAAGTGCCAAATGATACAAAAAGTTATATAATATCACATAATATTTCCTGTCAGGTGAGAATATGGCAGAAGAAAAAGTTAGTGTTGCAAAGATTGTGAAAGAGATCGTCCTCTCCCGCCCAGCAATCAAAGAGTGCTTGATTCTAGATGTCATAAATTATAGTGCTCTGGCAAGAGTTATTTTAAAGGAACTAGAAAAAGAAAACATCAAAACCTCGGCCGGAGCTGTAAAAATGGCTTTGATAAGAATAGGAGAGGACTTAAAGAAAGAGAGAGCTTTCTTTGAAAAGAGAATCAAGAATGTGGTTGCAAAGACCGTTATTGAGCTCCAATCCGACCTAACAGTAATAACTGTCGAACGGAGAGCTGTATTAAATAACCTTGAACAGCTCTTCAAAGTAATGGAAAACGCACGGTTTTTCCAACTTACTCAAGGGGTTGAGACATTTACACTAGTCCTTTCAAGTGAAGAAAAGGAGAAAGTACTTGAGATTATACAACCGAAGGCCATAGTCGATCTTATTGAGGAGCAAACGGCAATAGTTCTAATAAGCCCAGAAGAGATAATTGAGACTCCTGGAATTATCGCCATCATGACTTCAACCCTTTCATCAAATGGAGTGAACATAACACAGGTAATATCCTGTCACAAAGACACAATATTTGTTCTTAACCGTAGGGATGCCCCAAAAGCGTACCAGATACTTGAGGACATGATCCTAAAGATGAGAAAGACTTCAAAATAACTCTAGACTATCTTTTTTTCTTTCTGCCAAGTCCCACATCATGATTCACTGACTCCAAATTTTGTTATATTTGTAACATTATTTGTAAATTTTAATATATTAGTTACAAAAAATATAAAAACGTTCTTTTTATCTCCACTTTGGTGATCTGTATGAAGATAGTTTTGGCCTATTCGGGAGGTCTGGATACCTCAATCATATTAAAGATGATACAGGAGGAAATGAATGCCGAAGTGATTACAGTTACTGTGGACGTAGGACAAAAGGACGATTTTGAAAAAATCAAGGAGAAAGCACTCAAACTCGGTGCATTAAAACACTATACTATAGATGCAAAGGCAGAATTTGTTGAGAAATACATTTTCAAAGCAATAAAGGCGAATGCACTTTATGAAGGATCCTATCCACTAGCCACAGCTTTAGCTAGGCCTTTAATAGCAGAGAAAATTATTGAGGTAGCTAAAAAGGAAAACGCTGATGCAGTGGCCCATGGTTGTACCGGAAAAGGAAACGATCAAGTCAGGTTTGATTTGGCAATTAAAGCCCTCTACCCAGAAATTAAAATAATCGCTCCTGTTAGGGAGCTTAATCTTACAAGGGACTGGGAAATGGAATACGCAAAGAAAAACGGAATACCAATTAAGGACAAGATCTACAGTATTGATGAAAATCTTTGGGGACGCTCAGTAGAGGGAGGAATTCTAGAAGATCCTTTTGAGGAACCTCCAGAAGAGGTTTTTGAATGGACTCTTTCTCCCGAAAAAACACCAGAAAAACCGGAGTACCTTACAATAGACTTCGTAGATGGTGTTCCTACAGGACTAGATGGAAAGAAAATGAATCCCGTAGAACTTGTAGAAACCTTGAACTTCATAGCCGGAAAGCATGGCGTCGGCAGGATAGATCACATTGAGGATAGGGCCGTTGGAATAAAAAGCAGGGAAGTCTATGAAGCCCCGGCAGCAATTACCCTAATAAAGGCCCATAAGGACCTAGAAAAGCTGATTCTCACAAAATGGGTTCTCGAGTTCAAGGAGATCGTTGACTCAAAATGGGCATGGCTCATTTACAATGGTCTCTGGTTCGAGCCACTTAGGGAAGCTCTAGATGCCTTCATAGATGAAGTCGAAACAAATATTACCGGATCTGTCAAAGTAAAATTCTACAAAGGGAGTATTAGTGTAGTTGGAAGGTCGTCTGAGAATGCACTTTACGATACAAAGCTTGCAACCTATGAAAAGTTCAGTACTTTCGATCAAAAGCTTGCAGTTGGCTTTATTGAGCTCTTTGGATTGCAGAGTGTTTTAGCGTACAGCACAAAACACAAGATAAACTCTCTGTACACTTCCCCAACACCAGTGAAGGCAAAAAAGGTAGTCAGCTAGGTGGTGTTATGTATAGGAAAAACCTGCTAGGCAATGCTGATTTTAATATTCTAGCCTACACCTCGTCAATGAAGGATGATAAAGAAATAGTCAGTGAAGTCGTTGAAAGTCTAATTGTCCATGTAAAACTGTTAACCACCCAAGGTCTGATTCCAGCGGAAAAAGGTCATAAAATATTGAAGGAACTCAAAAAACTCCTTCAAAATTCATCACCGCTATTTTCCATTAATGCTGAAGATATACACGAAGCCATTGAGATTTATTTGAAAGAAAAACTTGGAGATGATGAGGGATATTTAGCTTTGGGAAAAAGCAGGAACGATCATGTTTCAGCGGCTCTAAGGTTAAAGACAAAGAAACTCCTAATTGAGCAGCTGAAAGAGCTAATAACTCTAAGGAGAACCCTTCTAGAAAAGGCAGAAGAGCATGCATACACAATAATGCCAGCTTTTACTCATTTACAACCAGCGCAACCTTCAACTTTTGCCCATTACTTATGTTACATAGAAGAGGTCCTAGCTGATTATACAAAATCCTTGTTCTTTGCCCTCGAGGTAGTCGATAATTCTCCTTTAGGAGGAGGTGCAGTTGGTGGAACAAGCGTTCCTCTGGACAGAACGGCCCTAGCTAATGAGCTATTTAGTGGGATAGTGATTAATTCAATTAAGGCCACAAGCAGTAGGGATTTTCTGAGTATAGCATCATCAATGGATGTCAATCTATCAGTATTCTTATCACGAATAGCTGAAGATATTGTTATCTTTTCAACACCCCAATTTGACTATTTGGTTTTACCCAAAGAGCATCTGGCAACGAGCAGCATGATGCCCCAAAAGAAAAATCCAGTAACTATGGAAATAGCTAGGGCCTGGGGTGCTGAAAGCATTGGACATCTAACAGCTTTGTTAGGAATCCTAAAAGCTCTTCCAACCGGTTACAATTTAGATATGCAAGAAGCAAATAGGCATGCATTAATAATCTTAAAGAAAACTTTAGAAACATTAAAAATTTTCTCAGACTTTTTCAAAAAGATTGAAGTCAATGAGAAAAAGTTGTTGATCGATTCAGAGATTTTCCCAATTTTAGCAACCGACATAGCTGAAAAAGTTTCTCTAAAAGGAGGAAAACCATATAGAGAAGTTTATGGAGAAATAGCAAAGCTGATAAAAGATTCTAAAAGTGTTGAAGAGTTCTATACCAAAGTTGAGGGGCTTTACGGGATCAAAGCAAACTTAGAAAAAGGAATTAAAAAACCAGTTTTAGGTTCTCCAAATCCAACTAAGGTCAAGGAACACATTAAATTAGCAAAAAGGGCCCTCAAAGAAGATTTTTTCAAGTTGAAGGAGATGACCACATGAATCCCTATTTGACATCAAAAACCCAGGAAAAGGCAGAGAGCAAGAAAAAAGCCTACCTAGTCCTAGAAGATGGCAGTATTTTTGAGGGTAAAGGATTTGGAAGTGAAGGCGTGAAGTATGGGGAGGTTGTTTTTACAACTGGGATGGTAGGATACCCAGAATCCCTCACTGATCCCTCATACAAGGGGCAGATTCTGACCATGACGTATCCACTAATCGGAAACTATGGCGTTCCAAGAAAAGAAATAACAGAAAATGGGATCCCTATTCACTATGAATCAGATAAGATACAAGTTGAAGGATTCGTAGTTTCAAAACTTATGAAAAGCAATCACTGGGCAAGTAAAAAGAGTTTAGATAAATGGCTCAAAGAGGAAGGTATTCCCGGAATAGAAGGGATTGACACAAGGGGTTTGGTGAAAAAAATAAGGGAAAAAGGAGTCATGATGGGAACTTTGGTTGTAGGAGATTATGGGCTTGATGAAATTATGGAGAAAATGAAAAAGCTAAGCTACGATGAGATGAATTTCATAGATAAAGTTACTCCGAAGGAGATAATTGTTCATGAACTTGAAAACTCTGACAAGAGTATTGTTGTAGTTGATTGCGGTATTAAATATGGGATTCTAAGGGAGCTTTTGAAAAGAGGGTTTAGAATAATAAGAATTCCCTATCATTATGATCCAATTGACGTGTTAGAAGAGTTCAATGCAGATGGAATTTTATTTAGCAACGGTCCTGGAAATCCTGCATTGCTTAAAGACCTGATAAAAAAAGCTCAAGAAATTATTGAGTACAACGTTCCAACAATGGGTATTTGCTTAGGAAGTCAAATACTCTCTTTAGCAGATGGGGGAGAAATTTACAAGCTTAAATATGGACATAGGGGGATTAACAAACCAGTTAAAGACTTAAAAAGTGGAAAAGCTTTTGTGACAACTCAGAATCACGGATATGCTGTGAAAGCTCAAAGTTTAAATGAGTTTAAAGTTTGGATGGTCAATATAGATGACAAAAGCGTTGAGGGAATTTACCATCCAAACAAACCAATAATTGCTACTCAATTTCATCCTGAAGCATCCCCCGGTCCCTTAGACTCAACATGGATTTTTGATGTTTTTTCAAAAATGGTTAAAGGTGAGGTTCATGGTTTCTAAAGTTCTTGTTCTAGGTTCTGGGGCGATAAAAATTGGCGAAGCTGCTGAATTTGATTACAGTGGAAGTCAAGCTTTAAAGGCTTTAAAAGAAGAAGGCATAGAAACGATTTTAATCAATCCAAATGTTGCAACGATTCAAACAAGTCATGAGATGGCAGACAAAGTTTACCTCCTCCCTCTTGATCTCAAATTTGTGGAGGAAGTTATAAAGAAAGAGAAACCTGATGGGATTTTGCTTGGCTTTGGAGGTCAAAGTGCTCTATCTCTGGGTGTAGCTTTGCATGATTCTGGAATTTTAGAAAAGTATAATATCAAAGTTCTTGGGACGCCTATAGAGGGAATAAAAAAAGCTCTGGATAGGGAGAAGTTTAGGGAAACAATGATCAAAAATAATCTCCCAATACCTCCAAGTAAAGCCGCTAAAAGCGTTGAAGAAGCTCTAAAAGTAGCTCAGGAGATAGGGTTCCCAGTGATGGTTAGGGTTAGCTTTAACTTAGGTGGAAGGGGATCCTTTGTTGCTTGGAATGAAGAGGAGTTTAAGGGATATATAGTCAGGGCTTTTGCACAAAGTGAGATTGGTGAGGTGTTGGTGGAGAAGTACCTAAAAGGATGGAAAGAGATAGAGTTTGAGGTTGTTAGGGATAAAGATGGAAATGCTGTGGCTGTAGCGTGCTTAGAGAACTTTGATCCAATGGGAGTTCATACAGGGGATTCCATAGTTGTTGCTCCTTCTCAAACTTTAACAAATAGAGAATATCAACTCTTGAGGAGTGCGGCCATAGAAGTAGCGGAAGCTATAGATCTCATTGGAGAATGTAATGTTCAATTAGCCTTAGATCCTAAATCTGAGGAATTCTACATAATTGAGACAAATCCAAGGATGAGCCGCTCATCTGCTTTAGCAAGCAAAGTTACAGGCTATCCCCTAGCATACATCGCGGCAAAGTTAGCTTTAGGATACACACTAGATGAGCTTTTAAATGGAGTAACTGGAGTTACAACCGCTTTGTTTGAGCCGAGCTTGGATTACGTTGTTGTTAAAATGCCAAGGTGGGATTTAGAAAAGTTCGAGAACGCGAAGAGGAAAATAAACACCGAGATGAAAAGCATTGGAGAGGTCATGGCAATAGGAAGGAATCTTCATGAGGCTTTTCAAAAAGCTATTAGAATGGTAGGAATCGGAGATGAGCTTATAGGGAAGTACTATGAGAGCGAAGAGTCGTTGGAAAAAGTTATGGAGAAAATTAAGAATTACGAACCTTACATGCCTATGCACATTGCAAAAGCCCTGAAATTGGGAGCAAGTGTTGATGAGATTCACGAAATTACTAGAATAGACAAGTTTTACCTCTACATAATTGAAGATCTAGTTAAAATTGCAGAAGCCCTGAGAAATCCAAATGAAGAAACAATAAGAGAAGCCAAAAAGCTTGGATTTAGTGATGAGCAGATAAAGACTCTATCTAATAGCAGCATTAAAAAATCAATTCCATTTGTCAAGCAAATAGATACCTTGGCTGGAGAAGTTCCAGCAAGGACGAATTATTTATACATGACCTATGATGCACAAGAAAACGATATCCCATATACAGAAAAGCCAAAGGTTCTAATTTTGGGAGCAGGTGTCTTTAGGATTGGGGTTAGTGTAGAGTTTGACTGGGCTGTCGTGAACTTTGCAAATGCTGCAAAAAAGAGGGGTTATGAAGTTATAGTTTTGAATTACAATCCTGAAACAGTTTCAACAGATTGGGATATTAACGATAAGCTTTACTTTGAGGAGATAACTCTTGAGAGGGTTTTAGATGTTTACAATTTTGAAAATCCAGATGGTGTTATAGCCTTTGCAGGAGGACAGCTTGCAAACTCCTTAGCTAAGAAGCTTGAGCAAAAGGGAGTTAGGCTTTTAGGAACGAGGGGAACGAGTGTAGATATAGCTGAAGACAGGGCTAAGTTCTCAAAGCTCTTAGAAAGGCTCAACATAAAGCAACCACCTTGGATTGAAGCTAAGAGCATTGGAGAAGTCTTAGCTTTTGCTGACGAAGTAGGTTATCCTTTAATGATAAGGCCGAGTTATGTGTTGAGTGGAACTGCCATGAAAGCTGCCTACAATGAGAAGGAACTAAAAGAGTATCTCTCCTTAGCAGCAAAAGTCTCTCCAGAACACCCTGTTGTGGTTTCAAAGTTCTTAAACGCAATTGAAGCCGAGATAGATGCCGTTTCGGATGGGAAAAAGGTAGTTGGAATTACATTAGAGCATATAGAAAAGGCGGGAGTTCACAGCGGAGATGCCACAATGGTTACTCCCTATCGCTATCTAAAGGAAGAGCATGTAAAAAAGATGCATAAAATAGCCCTAGAGCTCGCATTGACTTTGGGGATTAGAGGGCCCTTTAACATACAATTCTTAGTCAGTGATGATGTCTACGTGCTTGAGCTAAACCTGAGAACAAGTCGTTCTATGCCCTTCTCAAGTAAATCTAGGGGAGTTAACTTGATGGAACTCTCAGCTCAAGCAGTCTTTGGTGGGAAACTCCTGTTAGGACGAGACTACGAGTATTACGAAGTCCCAACAAAAGCCTTTGCTGTTAAAAGCCCTCAATTTTCCTGGTCCCAGCTCCAAAATGCGTATCCTTTCTTGGGACCAGAAATGCGATCAACAGGAGAAGTTGCAAGTCTGGGATTCGACTTTGAAGATGCCTTACTAAAAAGCTGGCTCTCTGTAAAACCAAACAAAATGCCAAAGTCAAATATCTTGGTCTATGGTTACGAGAAAGACTTACCACCATTATTGGAAACTGCAAAACTTCTCGAAACCTTGGGATATAATGTTTTTACATTAGAGGACAGCCTAAGCTATGGAAATACTTTAAGCAAAGAAAAAGCGATAAACTTAATGAAATCAGGGGAAATCGAGCTGGTCATGACTTCTGGCTATGCAAAGGAAAAAGATTATCTTGTTAGGAGGACCGCAGTAGACTTAAATATCCCGATTGTCTTAGATGCAAATTTGGCTTATGAGCTTTCAAAAGCTTTTGCTTGGGCCAAAAACAATTGTTTTGAGGTTAAAGAAGTTTCTGAGTATTATGCCCCCAAATTGCAAAAGACTATTAGCGAACCTTTAAGAGAGGTTATTTAAACTATCTCTTTATATTCATCAATTTTTTCTTGCACTGTGAAACTTCAAATCTAAGTGTACGAAAAAATTTTCGAAATAATGATATAGAATCCAGAAATATTATTTACATTTGACTGAGTTTAAGAAAAGATTTTCGAAAAATAACTAAGTTTTCCGAAAGATTTATATACCCTTCTTGAAACTTATGCTTGGTGATGCCTATTAAGGAACGCTCAAATACACTTTTTGGATTCAGCACTAAGAGAGGAAGAGCAATCACCAGCAGTCAGCTTTAATCTAGCTCAGAAACTGGAGACAACTATAGTTTTTGACTGTTTTAGCGTTGGTTTTGTGGAGCTAGACTTTCCAACAATATATAAAGAGATTTTAGACGAAATAAACCAACAGCACAGAATAACCGAGGCTGTTTTGAATGATGCCGTTCTTTTGGATTATTCGGGCCTAAGTGGGAGTAATCCGAAATGCCGTCAAAAATCGAGCAAAGAGGGCAGTTCAGCATCTAACTTGGAGGTGGACACAATGAACATGAACGTTGTAAATGGAATAATCCCAGAAATTGACCCAATAGAGTGGGATGAACTCTGGGTTGAGGAGATAAGAATCAACACCATTCCCACGTTATTCAGGAAATAATGTTATATTTAGAACAAAACATAGAAATTTAAAATTAGATGTTACAAAAGAAATTTAAATCTTCCAAATGTCGTGCAAATTAAAGAGATAGAAAATGGAGGTGGAAAAATGATTGAATGCCCGGTTTGTGGAGTTGAACTGGAAATCGGTAGTGTGGAAATACATGAGATAGTTGAATGCCCTGTTTGCAGTTCAGAACTTGAAGTGGTTAGTTTAGAACCGGTGATCTTAGAAGAACTCCCTGAGGTGGAAGAAGACTGGGGAGAGTAACATTCCCAAATTAAGACTTTCATATTATCTTGGAGGGCAAACAATGAAAATAGGCATAACATACACAATAATGCGCAAAGAGGAAATAATGCTTAGAGATAGAGCAAAAGAATATGGCGAAGTCTTTATGCTCCACGATAAGGAAACGATATTCCCAGAGAGCTTTGATCTAGACGTCGTGATAATAAGAAACGTTAGCCACTTCAAAGCTCTGTACATGGCAAAGCTCTTTGAAAGTCATGGAATCCCAACGGTTAATCCATTCAATATAATCCTCGAGGCGGGAGATAAACTCTTTGCAACACTAAGACTTAGCGAAAAAGTCCAAGTGCCAAGATGGGCTGCTGCATTTGATAAAGAAAGTGCAATACAAGCAATGGAGAGAATTGGATATCCTGTGGTCATAAAACCTGTCTTTGGAAGCTGGGGGAGAATGGTTAGTAAAATAAATGATTTAGATGCAGCTGAAGGAATTATCGAACATCGACAATGGATGGGAAATCCCCTTTACAAGGTTTATTACATCCAAGAATACGTTGAAAAACCTGGTAGGGACATCAGGAGCCATGTTATCGGAGGAGAATTTGTAACTGCTATTTACAGATATTCCGACCATTGGGTAACTAACACTGCAAGAGGAGGAAAAGCCATCCCATGTGAAGATGAAGAAGTTAAAGAGATCTCAATCAAAGCATGGGAAGCTTTTGGAGAAGGAGCATTGGCAATAGACATATTTGAGAGCGATAGGGGACTGCTTGTTAATGAAGTTAATCCCGCCATGGAGTTCAAAAACGTGGTAAGGGTTACTGGTGTTGATGTAGCTAAAAAAGTCGTTGAGTATGCTGTTGAGGTGGCTAAGAAATGATAAAAGCGGCTGTTATCGGTGCAAGTGGTTACATTGGAGGAGAACTAGTTAGGCTTTTGGCCATGCACCCAGAAGTCGAGATAAGTGCAGTAACCTCAAGACGCCACAATGGGAAGAAAATTCACAAAGTTCACCCAAATTTAAGGGGGTTAAACCTTAGATTTACCAACAACTACAACTTTGACGCAGATGTGATATTTTTAGCTGTCCCCCATGGCACTTCAATGAAAATAATTGACGAGTATATGGGAAGTGCTAAGATAATTGACCTAAGCGCAGATTTTAGAGTAGGTTTAAACCTCTACAAAGAGTATTATGGAGAGCATCTAAAACCAGAGCTTATAGATGAGTTCGTTTACGGCTTACCAGAAATTCATAGAGAAGAAATCAAAAAAGCCGAACTTATAGCAAACCCTGGCTGCAATGCAACAGCCGTGGTTCTAGCGCTGTATCCATTTAAGGGAGAGGTTAGTGAAGCGATAGTAGATTTAAAAGTTAGTTCAAGTGCTGGAGGAAGAAGGGAAAACGTAGCAAGCATTCATCCTGAAAGGAGTAACGTTGTTAGGGTTTACAAATCATCTCACCATAGGCACGAAGCAGAAGTAAAGCAAGAAACCAAAGTTAATGCCCAGTTTACAGTACATTCCGTTGATCTAATAAGGGGCCTTTTAGCAACGATCTACTTTAAGATGGAGACCAATGAAAAAGAGCTCTACAAAAAATATTTCCGCTATTTAAAAGAGCCATTTGTAAGGATAGTTAAGGAAAAAGGAGGAATGCAGAGGTTACCTGATCCAAAATATGTGATAGGGAGCAACTTTGTTGATATTGGTTTCACTTATGATGAGAAAAGTCAAAGGGTGATTCTCTTTTCAGCATTGGACAATTTGATCAAAGGTGGTGCTGGACAAGCAGTGCAAAACATGAACATAGCCTTCGGATTAGAGGAAACTCTCGGCTTAAACTATTTACCAGTTTACCCAATTTAGGTGGGAAAGATGAGAATCCTTAAAATCGGAGGAAGCGTTTTAGATAAACTCGAGGAATTTGAACTCAAAGCTGATTTAATTGTCCATGGTGGCTCAGATTATGTTGATTCTCTATGTGAAAGGCTTGGAATTGATGTTAAGAAACTAACGAGTCCTTCTGGAGTGGAGTTTAGATACACTCCAAAGGATGTGCTTGAAGTCTATCTAATGGCTGTAATGAAAGCCAACAAAGATATTGTTGCTTATCTTCAAAGTAAAGGAATCAATGCTATAGGCTTGAGTGGTCTCGACTTTGGAGTTGTAAAAGCTAAGAGGAAGAGGATAATTAAAGCTGTGATAAAAGGCAAAAGAGTTGTGATTAGGGACGATTACTCTGGAAAAATAGAGAGCGTTGATACTGATATTCTAATTAAGCTAATGGATCTTGGAGTTCCCGTTATAGCTCCAATAGCTATGAGTGAAGCCTTTGAGCCCTTAAACGTTGATGGAGATAAGCTTGCAAAGGAGATAGCTCTAAATCTGAAAGCTGATGAGCTAACATTCCTATCAGATACTGCTTTTTTGGTAAATGGAGGGGTTGTGGATAAAATAAAGGCTGATGAGTTTGAAGAGTTTCTTCCTTTTGCAAGAGGAGGAATGAAGAGAAAACTGCTAATGGCAAGGAGTGCACTTGAAGATGGTGTCAAAAAGGTTATCATCCAAGGCTTAAACGGCAGGACGGTGATTGAATGAGAGAAATGAGCCTTTACAAGAAAAGACTAAAACTCGTTAGAGGAAAAGGCGTTTATGTTTGGGATGAAAATGGGAACAAATACCTCGATGCCATAGCTGGAATTGGCGTAGCTATATTGGGACATTCAAATGGAGAGTTAGCAAGTGCAATAAACGAGCAGATGAAAAAGCTCGTAGTTGCCGGCCCTATGTTTCACCACGAGGAAAAGGATGAAGCCCTAGAGGAACTTTCCAAATTCCTCAGCTTTGAATATGCTTATTTTGGAAATTCCGGAACTGAGGCTGTTGAAGCGGCTTTAAAGTTTGCCCGCCTTTATACCGGTAAAAAAGAGATAATAGCGATGACAAAAGCCTTTCATGGGAGAACCTTTGGCTCTCTAAGCGCAACTTGGAAGAAAAAATATAGGGAAGGTTTTGAGCCTTTAGTTCCTGGATTTAAGCATATTCCATTCAACAACATTGAGGCTGCAAAAGATGCTATAACCAAAGAAACTGCCGCTGTAATAGTTGAACCAATTCAAGGAGAAGGTGGAATAATCCCTGCAAAAGAGGAGTTCATCAAAACTTTAAGAGATCTAACTCAAGATAACGGAGCTCTGTTGATAGTTGATGAGGTTCAAAGTGCCTTTAGAAGTGGGAAATTCCTAGCAATAGAGCACTATAAAATCCAGCCTGACATAGTTACAATGGGAAAAGGACTAGCAAACGGAATTCCAATTGGATTAACACTAACCAACTTCGACATCCCGAGAGGAAAGCACGGTTCAACTTT
>NZ_JXCG01000020.1 GCF_001317345.1 Thermococcus sp. EP1
CCAATATCCATCCTAATGACCTCTTGTCATACACTATTAACAAGTTTCCTCTCTCAATGATCCCACCACCTAAAATAGCATCTATATCATCCAATCCAGTCTTCACGACCTTCATGATTAACCCACCAAATAGAACTTTTCTCTTAAAATTAAAAAAGTTTTATCTTTACACATCCCTCACAACAGATGGAGAAGAGTAAACAAAATGAAAGGATAGTAAAGGTTGGATAGACTGAGATTATTAAAAATAAAAAAGTTTCCACAACTTTTTTCATCGCTTTGTCTTAGTACTATTTAATTTATTAATTTACACTGCTAACAAATTCAAAAGCCTACTAAGCCCCGTGTTTCGTAGAATGAGAGTTCTGTTACTAGCAGATTTTTCATTTGGGCTTTAACATCTCAGCTCTTGCGAATAAGTTCTTAAAAGAGTATCTTGAGAAGGTGAGAATAATGAGGACACTGTCTAATCTCTTTGGTGGGCCCGCGGGGATTCGAACCCCGGACC
>NZ_JXCG01000021.1 GCF_001317345.1 Thermococcus sp. EP1
CGTAAGGGTGGCGTCATAACCATCTAGACCACGGGCCCGCCCAAAGCATTAAAGTCAAAGTCCAAATATAAATCTTTCGCTTAAAACTTGTGTCTTCAACTCACTTTTCATGCCTAGGAAAATGTGTTTCAGAGGATGAAACCTAAGATTTATAAGGGTTCTAAAATATTCCCAAGCGAGGCGAGATCGGTGGAACGAGAGATCACCGAAGAAAAACTGAAGAAATATTTTGAAATCACAAAAAAAGCTCTCGAAACGCTTGAAATAGCAGTACATGAAAAAAGTACTCTTTTTGCTGTGGCGCAAGACTTTTTAACTATGGCAAAAAGCTATTATAGCGACGCTGAATATTACTACAAAAAAGGAGACTATGTAACAGCATTCGCCGCTTTAAACTATGCACATGGCTTTATTGATGCAGGAGTAAGACTGGGAGTATTTAAAGGAGAAGACGACAGATTATTTGCATTCGGGTGAGGAAAATGGGAGATTATGTAGTTATCCTTGAGGCCCCAATAATAGTGAGAGAAGTTGAAAGTCCAGACGATGCAATAAATGTTGCGGTTTCAAAAGTAGCAAAAGCATTAAATAAGGAGAAACTAGACTTTGTAAGGGTGGAAATAGGCTACTCTCAATGTCCAGTGTGTGGTTCCCCGTTTGAGAGTGCTTTTGTTATTGGAAATATAGGTCTTGTTGGGATTTATTTAACTTTGAAAGTTTTCAATGCTCAAAGTCTTGAACATGCGGAGAGGATAGCCAAAGCAGTTGTTGGAAAAGCTCTAAAGAAAGTGCCATTAAAAGTTTTTGAGATAAAAGAGCTCCACAATGGAAAAGAGAAAGTTGGGATAGAGCTTAATAACAATAATAGTCTCTAAACCTCCATTTGTATTCCCTCATTTTTTGAGGGGGTTTATAATTTGGATTTTATTGTTTTTAGATTTTTCTAAACAAAACTTTTAAGCTTCTTTGTGACAACAGACAACATAACTTTTGGAGGTTTAAACATGGCAAAGTTTATCTTTGTAACAGGTGGTGTAGTTAGTGGCCTTGGAAAGGGGATAACAAGCGCTTCACTTGGAATGCTTATGGAATCCAGAGGATTAAAAACCACAAACATAAAGATAGATCCCTATCTCAACTATGATGCCGGAACTATGAGTCCCTACCAGCATGGAGAGGTCTTTGTTCTTGATGATGGGGGTGAAGTAGATTTAGATTTAGGAAATTACGAGAGATTTCTGGATACAAATCTAACTTTTGAACATAATATTACTACAGGTAAGGTCTACTCTGCCGTTATAGAGAAGGAAAGAAGAGGAGACTATCTAGGTGCCACTGTTCAAGTCATTCCTCATATCACCAATGAGATAAAAGAGCGTATAAGGAAGATAGCAGAAGAGTATGACATTGTTGTTGTAGAAATCGGAGGAACCGTGGGTGATATAGAAAGCATGCCTTTCCTCGAGGCTGCAAGACAAATGCAACTCGAAGAAGGAAGGGATAATGTAGCATTTGTCCATGTAACTTATGTGCCAAAGCTTAAAGTTGTGGGAGAACAAAAAACCAAACCCACACAACACAGCGTTAAAGAACTCCGCTCACTAGGAATTCAACCTGATGCAATAATAGCAAGGAGTGAAGATCCCCTTGAAGAGGGAGCTAGGAGAAAGATAAGTCTCTTTACAAATGTACCTGAAGAAGCTGTGATAAGTGCTTACGATGTTGAAGACACATACGAAGTACCATTACTCCTCGAGAGAGAAGGTTTGGGAAGATACCTCACAAAGAGACTTGGCCTTGAAGAGAAGGAACCAGACCTAAAGGCCTGGGAGGAAATGGTAAGGAAATATAAGAACTTGAAAGAGGAAGTAGAGATAGGGATTGTTGGTAAATACGTTAAGCTAGCTGATTCTTACTTAAGCATTAAAGAAGCACTAAAACATTCAAGCATAGCAAATGAAGTTAAGGTAAAAATAAGATGGATTGAAGCTGAAGACCTCGAGAAAGAAGGATTCAAACTTCTGGATGGAGTGGATGGAATAATAGTTCCAGGTGGATTTGGCGCCAGAGGAAGCGAAGGAAAGATAATGGCCGTAAAATATGCAAGAGAAAATGACATACCCTTCTTAGGAATTTGCTTTGGATTCCAGCTTACGGTGGTGGAGTTTGCAAGACATGTTCTTGGCTTAGAAGAAGCAAATTCTACAGAAATAAACCCACAGACACCATATCCAGTGGTTGATCTTCTTCCAGAACAACGAGAAATAGATAAACTTGGAGGAACAATGCGCCTTGGAGCTTATCCCGTAAAAATAAAAGAAGGAACCCTAGCCCATAAACTCTATGGAAAAGAGCTCATTTATGAAAGACATAGACACAGATGGGAAGTAAATCCCGAATTTGTAAGAGAATTTGAAAGAGCAGGTTTAGTGTTCAGTGGAATTTCAGCAGATGACAAAAGAAGAATGGAGATCCTTGAACTTCCAACTAACAGCTACTTCATCGCAACCCAATTCCACCCAGAATTCAAATCACGACCTATGAGGCCTGCTCCAGTATTTAAGGGCCTAGTCAAAGCAGCGAAAGAAAAAAGATATGGCTAAAGCCCAAATTCTTCCATTATTTCTTCTTCAAAGCTTTTTACCTTCTTTGTAAGCTCAAAATAAAGCATTAACCCACCAATCGCCATCAAAGTTTGTATTAATGCTTGGAATGGTGATTGAAGAATATTTGATATCAAATTAGCTGTGAAGTCACTTTTGCCCAAAAATAACAAACCAATGAAGGAAGCTGGAACTGCTAATAGGAGGAACCCCGAAACAACCAAAAATGCACCAAAGCCAATTGACGAAAGCTTGTTTTTGAAAGCGATTGAAAAACAGCTTAATGAAGCCGTTATAGAGTTACTCATAACATAAATCGGTACTGCCATTGAACCCGCTGCCACTAGTAATAGAATCAATGGAAATTCCACAACCAAAAGGAGCCACATTAACACTGAACTCCCTGTGAGAACTATAAGTGCACTAAACAATATTATTGGGCCCAAAAGTATGGTGACAGTTATTATTCCCACCAGAAGATTAATGAAGAAAACCTGAAAAACATGGTGTATTCCCTCGTATACTAAATCTATAAGAGAATATGTCTGGTTGTCCTCCGCCATGAGAGCACCTTTTACAATTGCATATTCACTAAGGGCCTGAAGTAGTAATGATACTAACATAAAGACTAAAAAGAGCCTGAAAAATTCCGCCATTTCATTAAGAACCTCTTCAGAAATAGTGCTCCCATGTTCTTCAAATATTACACTCTCATTGCTTTCTCCCGGAACTCCCCAAAGGTTCTCAAAAACTGATGTATCCTTAAATAAGTAAGCAGAAAACGGACTAAGGAGGAGTGAAACTATCAAAGGTATTATTAAAAGCTTTAAATTTTTTGTAATTGTAATAATAGCTCTACCAAACGCATTTACTGCCCCCACTCTGACCACCAGAAAAAATAAGGGAGTTAACGTTTTAAGAGTTTTGGAGAAAAAGGGAAAAGATTTATAAGCAAATCTCTAAAATGCCCATAGGGTTAAGATCATCATGAGGTGAGAGTTATGGCTATCTGGCAGGGAAGATCACTCAAAAAACCTTCAGGTGGAAGAATCATATTTGCAAGAAAGAAGAGAAAGAGGGAACTTGGAAGAGAGCCAGCATTTACAAGGGTAGTTGAAGATAAGGAAGAAAGAAAGATCATAAGAACCTACGGTGGTAACAGAAAGGTCAGATTGGTTAAAGCACTCTATGCAAACGTCTTTGAAAATGGAAAAGGTAAGAAAGTAAAGATAATCAGCGTTGTTGAGAACCCAGCAAACAGGCAATACGTAAGAAGAAACATTATCACAAAGGGTGCAATTATCCAAACAGAAATTGGAAAAGCCTTGGTGACCTCAAGACCTGGCCAAGAAGGTATTGTAAATGCAGTCCTTATAAAAGAGGAAAGTGCCTGATTTCTCTCTTTTTCTACGAATCCTTTATATCCCTTGAACACATATTTTTACTTAGGTGTAGACAAGTGGAATACTCCCGTGTAGAAAAGATATTAGCTAGTTTGTTTGTGCTCTTCCTTCTTATTGCCAGCATAAACTTTCTTAGAGAGCTTGAAAATATCCCTGATAGACCAGACTACAATTATTATCAAGAAAAATATGGTATAAACACTCTCCTTGAAAACCAAAGTCGTTTAATGGGATTAGATAGAGAACTCTTTCAAGATTACCAAAAAACAAAAGATGCCCTAACTGAGGCAGAGCGAGTTTATCTCTTTAAGAGAGAGGAATATAGAGTAGCTCTTGAAAACGGAAACGTCACAGAAGAACTCAAAAATGAATATGTAAAAGCCAAGGAGGAATATGAAAAAGCATACTTTCAATATCTTGGAGCCAAAAGTGCTTATGAAAAAATCCATAATCAATTAGAAGAACTCAATTCAAAAATCCAAGAACTGTCGATGAGAGCAAATGCCGAGTATAACAGGGCCTACCAAGCATATAGGCTCAAAGTTCTAGCATTAAAACTTTTATTTGCCCTTCCAATCTTTATACTCTCCTTCCTTCTCTTAAAAAGGTACAAAAACATATACACACTTTCCATGATAAGCTATTCCTCATTACTACTCATCTACCTTCTCCTTTCAGTTATATGGAACACCATCCAGATTATAGGTCTGAGCCTCTTTGGTGCCTTTGCAACTTTGCTAGCACTCTATTACATAAGAAGGGAATACTTCAAACCCGAGAGAGTTTACAAAAGAAGGATAGCCCAGAATAAGTGCTATAACTGTGGCTTTCCTATAAAGGAGGATTACCTTCATTGCCCCAACTGTGGGACCCCATTAAAAGAAAAATGTGAACATTGTGGAGCTCTAAAACCTATTCACCTTCAATTCTGCCCATATTGCGGACAATAGCCTCCATCTCTGGTTTTATTATTTTTATAACTCTTTTTTTAAGCTCCTCTATTCCTAGACCTTTCTCAGCTGCAATCCGTAAAGGTTCAACACCCCTCTCTCTTAAAAACTCCTCTACCTCTCTTATCTTATCCTCATTGGCAATGTCCGTCTTATTCAGCACAACTATAAACGGAAAATCCCCAAATTCTTTGTAAACTTCCTCAAAAAGGTGCATTTGTTCCTCGATTGGATATCCACAGTACTCACTTGGATCAAAGATGTAGATTATCAATTTGCCGAGGTGCTTTAATGCTAAGATAGCTTGTCTTTCAATTTCGTTTCTCTCACTTAAGGGTCTATCCAAAAGACCAGGTGTGTCTATAACCTGATACCTAAGCCAGTGTTCCTCGAATTGCCCAACGTTTATTCCCTTAGTGGTGAAGGGGTAAGTTGCAATCTCTGGTTTCGCATTTGTAAGCCTCCTTAACAATGTGGATTTTCCCACGTTTGGATGACCTGCTATGACTATAGTGGGAAGATCAAGATCAATCACTGGCATGTCTTTTAGAACGTCTCTGGCCTTGTTTAGATATTCCAGATTATCGTTAATGTCTTTTAAAATACTTGCAACCCTTCCGTAGAACTCCCTTCTTAATTGAGCAATTTCCTTAGGGTCTCTAGAATACCTCACTTTCTCTACGTATCTCTCCTCAAGAGTCCGAATGGTCTTCATGGCCCAATTTATTGATGCTAATGCTTTATGAAACATCCTTTTATCTACAAGAGTATCCAAAAGTTCTTGATAAAATGGTGGAAGAGTAGATACTCCAGGCGTTCTATTTAGAACCTTCCTAAGATTATCCCTAATAACATTTGAAACTGTCCTTATTCTAAGCTCTTCTCTCTGCCTTGCTTTACTTACTATATTTCCTCTGGGAGTAAAAGCAGATGCAGCCTTCTCAGCGCGCCTAAATGCTTTATTAATGATCTCATCCGCCAGAAGGATAGTAGGCATTTTTTCAAATGGATTCTTCATATCCTCTCACCTTTTTCTATTTTCTCGCCGTTAGTGAGTTTCTCAAGGGGTTTTTAAAGATGTTGATGAAATTGTCCTTTACATGGCTCCAAAAATGAGGAAATTTAAAACCTCTCCAGCATCTTTGGAATCTCCTGTGGTTCAAGAGCAGTCTCCACAATATAGCCCTTTTCCACTAATATCTTGTTAAAAAGTTCTCTCCTTTTCCACCCATCTAAGGTAAGATCCCCATAAAACATCAACTCAGGCAAAAATATAACTCCTAGTTCAACCTCTGGAAGCTTCTTGATCTCTCTAAGCACATCTTGAGCTGTTAATAGGCCAGCAGTTCCTATATTGCCCCCAAAGAATTCATTTTTTACCATGACGACCTCGAGTTTTGGGAAAAGTCTTTTGATTTCTGGGTAAGCCAGCTCACCAGTAAATATATAGACTGGAAACTCACTTTCAATCTCAAATGGCTCAAATGGAAGCATGAAGTCTCCCAGAAGGGATTGAAATATCGGAGGGATCACTATTTTAATATCAAGGTCCTTTTGCCCCTCTTGCACAATTCTCTTGACATATTGAAGTTCCTCCTTACTCAAAGGCCTTGTTTTTGAAAACCTTGTAACTCCAATTGGAAACAACCTAACTTCATGAACACCAAACTCGTCCAATTCTCTAAGGATTTCCCCTATATCACTAACATTATAGCCAGGTGTCAGTATAATATCAGCGATCGTCCTAAAATGTTCCACAACTTTGGGTAAAAGGTCAATTACTTTTTCAGCGTTTTTGTTTCTCATAAGTTCCACTCTAACTTTCTTTTTGGTTGTATGAAGAGAAATTTGGATCTCATCCAGACCAGCCTTATAAAGAGTTTCTATCCTTCTCTCATCAAAACGAACATTTGCAGACGTATCTGTAACCCTTATCCATAAATCATAGTTTTTTCTTGCATAAGCTATCCTTTTTTCAAGCTCTGGGTCATTTAGAGTGTCATGTTTGGCTACTCGATAAATCATTTGAGGTGGATTCTGCAACAAATAGCAGAAAACACAATCGTTCCCACACGGTCCTGCTCTGGATGATGGGGGAATAATTAGAAGATCTTCTCTCTCATTCACCATGTCAAGCTCATATTTAGTTATCTTTCTGAGCTTGTACTCTTCAGTCAGCTCATACATAATGGAAGAATGAAAACAAGGTTTAAAAAGAATTAGATGGATAAAATATCCTACTTCCCTGCTATTCTAACGTTTTCAAAGGCTACTGATGGCACAACCATGCTTCCACCAAATGGGAGAACTTTTTGTTCTTTACTTATCGCATAGATGCTTGGTAATAGTTCGTAAATATTGCCACTCATCATAAAGACTGTAGACCCTTTTATCTCTCCATCTTCAATGAGGAATGCTGGATTTGCCACCACTGCAAAGTTTCCATTATCTGGGTTGCTCGAATGAGCTCCCTGGAAACTATCTACAAGGTATCCATGCTTTATTTCGCCGATTATATCTCCAATCTCTTGTTTCCCATTTTCAATCACTACATTGTGAAGAGCTATTCCTATTCCCCCAGTGGAAAAGTTCCTTTTTCCATTCCCCGTGCTTTCCACTTCCTTGATATTTGCCCAATAGTTATCCCAGATAAAACCTTTAAAGACGCCTTTCTCTACAAGAACATTCTTTCTCGTTGGTGTTCCTTCATCATCTGCTATTACAGGATTTATGCTAAGTTCATGCAAGGGATCATCATATACGTTTAAAAGATCACTCGAAATTGTTTCTTCAAGTTTATTCATCAGTGGGGTAGTTCCTTTCATGAGCTTCTCCCCACTAAAGGCTGGGAAGAAAGCATAATTCAAGAGACTTGAGAGGGCCCAAGGTTGCAAAATAACTTTTGCTTCTTCTGTTTTACTTCTTTCAACGTTAAATGCCCATTTGACTTTTTGAACTGCACTTTTTACAACACTTTCTACATCGAGGTTAAGAGAAAGCTTTGCATCGAAGTCAAAAATTCCAGGAGTTACTTTTCCTTCTTTCATTCCCACGAGTTCAATATAAAAGAACGCCCCGCCACCTTCTTGAAACACATTGATACCATTGGAATTCATTATCAAGCTTTCTCTCCATTCAGCGCCTCCTCCTCCGCCTGCAACTACTACTCCTTCTTCCTGTAAAGCCTGATTTATGCCTTCCTTAGCTAGTTCAACGAAGTAATCGGGGGATACTTCCTTAATTTCTTTATCCATTTTTCTTGGATCCCTGTATTTTCCTGGAAGTGGGAGAGAAACCCATTTTTCATCAGGTTTATTAAGCTTGGACATCTTGTATGCTCGCTCTATTGCGTCTCTGAGCGTTTTCTTATCATCGGTATCAACTATCGAAACTCCAAGCCTTTTATCCTTCAGACCTCTAATTATAGTAACCACTCTTTCTCTAAGGGCCGAAGTAGAAACTTCATTAAGCTCAATATTTACACTTGCATCTCTAGTTCTATAAATGGCAATTTCAAGTTCATCAAAAAACTTTTCCCCGTACTTGATCAATTCCTCCATTTCCATCACCCAATTATTATTCCCCCATCAAAGCGCATATGAGGCCCACCAGAACTTACAAAAGCTGCTTGTCCTTTTCCACATCTTCCCATTTCAAGCCCAAAATCTCTCCCTACGGCACTTATCTTCTTCAAGGCTTCAATTGCAATTCCACTAATGGATGTATCCCTAATTGGTGTTGTTATCTCTCCATTTTCTATTACATACCCTTCCTGAATTCCTACTTGGAATGCTGAGTTAAGCTGAGCTTGACCTCCCCTGAAGTCTACAACATAATACCCAAACTTAATATCCTCTATCATTTCTTCAAAATTCCAGTCTCCTGGTTCAAAAATAGTATTACGCATCCTTATTATTGGGGGATAGGTATAGTTTTCGGCTCTTGCGTGACCATTTGGTTCCATACCCCATTTGTGAGCATATTCCCTGTTTAACATTATCTGCCTGAGTACACCATTTTCAATGATGTGAATGTCTTTTACAGGGACTCCTTCATCATCATACTTATCGTTCCCAAAACCGCCTTCAACTATACGCTCACTCATTGTTACATATTCTGGAGCAACCTCTTTTCCAAGAAGATCCTTAAATGGAGAATTTATTGTCAAATCTGCCTCAGCTAAGTGCCCCAAAGCTTCATGAGCTATGAGACCTACAATTATTGGACCAGCAACTATTGGAAATTCTCCCCTCTTAGGTGCAACCCCTTGCAACTGGGCATGAACCTTTCTAATAACTCTTTTTGCAACTTCTTCATTTGGCTCCTTCTCCTTGAAGAGCTCCCATCCATAATCCACGGCCCCTACTTCGTCCCTGGCTGCTGCTAGTCTTTCTCCTTCTTTACCCGTAGCCCATACATACTGCCATACATAGTTTAATTCCCATTTTATTTTAGTCCCCTCATTTGTGAGAAGAACCTTTTCCCCACTTGCGTCCTCATACCTGAGCCATGTAGACTTAATAGTACTATCAGCTTTAAGAAGAGACTCAAGTTCAGCTAATCTTTCAACTTTTTCTTCTATGGAAACTTCTTTTGGCTTTATTTTCATCTTACTCCTTACAATATCTTCATAAGCTTTAACCTCTGCAAGTTGGATTTTCTCCTTCTTTGCTTTTGCTGTGGCCCTAGCAAGCTTGTATGCACTCTCTATAGCCATGTCAATCCTGTCAAGCCTATTTGTAGAAGCAAAACCCCAGGCCCCATCCGCAAGAACTCTTACAGCAATGCCTATTTGGTTCTTTCCAGCAAAAGTTGTAAAAGTGCCATCCTTAAGCTCAAGGGTATTTTTGTTTATATTCTCATACCGTACCTCTAGGTATTCTGGCTTAAATCTCTCAAGAGCCCATTCAAGAGCTTTTTCAAGTCTATCTTCCATTGCATATCACCCATAATCTAAAGGTTTAGATAATCATTTGAATTAAATACCATAAGTATAAAAGTATTTCCTTGTTCGACAGTGAACACAATAGAACAATAAGAATAGAAAAAGTATAAATCTCCTGACTCTATAAGAGAACAGTGGAGGTGGAAGGATGTTTGATGTGATTGCAATAGGTAATCTTAACTATGATATCACGCTTTTAGTTGAAAGATTCCCAGAATTTCATGAAAAAATCATAGCTAAAGGTGCTCATTTTGGATTAGGAGGAGCTGCTGGCAATACGGCTTCATGGCTTGCCCAAATGGGGCTTAAAGTTGGATTTATTGGTGCAGTCGGAAATGATGAGATTGGAGAGGCCCATATAAACTACTTTAAGAAAGTAGGTGTTGACGTTAACGGAATCAAAGTTATAGAGGAGCACTCTGGAATAGCAATATCCATGATAAAAGGCGAAGATAAAAGGATAGTAAAGCACTTAGGAGCAAATGCTTATCGAGAGGTAGACTTTAGATATTTATCAAAAGCAGAATACATTCACATGTCTTCAAATCCAAAGCAACTCATAGAAAAAGTTGTTGAATTTGCTTGTGAGAGAGATATTCCTGTTTTTCTAGACATTGGAGAGGCAGAAGTTCCTAAGTCCATAGAAAATAAGATAACGTACCTCCTAATGAACGAAGATGAGTTCAAACGTAAATATGGAAGCTTGAAAAATGTCCATATTGTAAAAGCCAAAAATTTAATAATTACCCTAAACGGTGGAGGAGCATTAATCAGGGATGAGAATGAGGAAGTTTTTGAAGTCAAGGGGCTAAGCGCCGAGGTCATTGACTCTACCGGAGCAGGAGATGCCTTTGATGCTGGATTCATTTATGGAGTTGTTAATGGATGGAAATTAAAAGATGCAGCGACTTTAGGAACTTTTTTAGCATATCTGACAGTTCAAAAGATTGGAGCCAGAACAGCCATAATGCCTCTAGAGGAAATTAAAAAGAACGCCAAAAAACTTAATGTAGAGCTTCCATTTTAATAACTTTTCAATCCCACTATTCTGGCCTGTCTTTCACTCCATTTATAAACTAAGTATCCCACAATTGCGTATGTCCCTGAAAGGACTATAAGATACGAGATCTCACTTATCGAATTGGCATAACCATAAGCAACAATTTTTCTAACAGCCTCGCTTGTTGGGGCATAAGGAAGAATTTTTGCTAAGATTTGAAGTCCCTTTGGAAGTATAGAAACAGGATACATGGCCCCACTTAAAGCAAACACCAACATTTCAAGTATTGTGACAAATGGACCTGGATCTTTTAAGTAAAGTACTACCCCAGCGGCGGTCATTCCTAATCCAATCATGCCAACTGCGCCCACTAAAAGAAATGGAATAGCCTTTAAGAAGTTTAAAAAGTCAAATCGGATGTTAAAAAGCAAGGTAAAAATTGGAATGTAAATGCCCATATACAGAAAAGATAAGAAAATTCTAGTGAGAACATTACCCACAAAGAATGTTATTCTTCTCATGGGAGCAGCGAATGAATATTCAAGCGTGCCCGCATATAACTCCTCCACAATACTCCATACAAACCCACTTAAAAATGTGAGCCCAAACCCAAGAACCATAAAACCGAGTACTGCAAAAGTCACGTAATCTGCATACCCCGTAAGCTGTTGAAGTGCTGGAGAGTTTCTCTCTCCGGTTAATCCAATCCCTATTAACAAGGCTTGGCCTACAAAGAAGAAACCAAACATCACATCACTTACTAACCAGAGTTTATAGCTTGTGAAGATACGCCAATTTTTTACTGCAACTCCATATAGCGCTTTAAGCTCGCTAGTAACCCCCATATCCAATCACCCTAGTGATTTTTTCAGCCCACTTGAAAAGGGCATAACCAATTCCCCAATATAGCAGAATTAAAAAGAAAAGCCACTTGATCTCTCCTAAAAGCTCAATATAACTCGTTCCAACAAAAAGAGCTCTTACTATATACGCAGCATGAGTTAATGGAAAAATCTTTGAAAAAGCGACCATAATTTTTGGCATTACACTTAATGGAAAGAACACGCCTGAAAAGAAAAGCATGGCAAATTCAAATATCTGAGCAAATGGCCCTATGTTTTTCAACATCATAACTAAACCTGCAAATACAAAACCAAATCCTAAAAAAGCAACCAATGAAGCAAAGATAATTGGAAGAGACTTTAAAATAACCGAAAATGTAAGAGGAATATCAAATATCACTATCCCAATTGCAAATACTACTCCCATAAGGACTGAATCCATGAGTAACCAACTCATGGCCAAACTAGACAATAATTCCACCATTTTTGCTGGTGAAAGAATATTCATTTCAAAAGTTCCCCTTTGAAGTTCTCTCCTCACCCCCCAGACATAAGCTTCCATCGGAGACACTGAAACCCACCATAGCACATATCCTATTAAAGCATATGTGGGGTAATCCCCCATACCCGTAGAAACCTCCAATAAAGCAGAATACCTTCCTCCGAGGACCGCCTGGCCAAAAAATACAAACTGTAAAAGGAAGACTAGTCCAACTAGTACAGAACTTATAACTCGAAGGGGGTATCTAAAAAACATTCTGAACTCCTTTTCAATAACTGCGGAGAGTATCAATCCCTTAACCCCCTTCCTGTGAGCTTTATGAACACGTCTTCAAGAGTGGGCTCCTTTTGCTCAACACTTATTATCTTCGCGCCCTTTTTCACAAGCCACTCGACGAGTTTCGGTAAATCTTCTTCATCTACTGTTCCTCTAAGGACTGCAGTATCACTTTCTATATCCCTCTCGATAATTGCCAATCTCCAAGGAATTTCATTAGGTATCTTGCCCTTAAGACGTATTTCAACTGCATCCTCAGCTTTAACTAATTTTTTAAGACCATCTGGCGTGTCAAGAGCTATTATTTTCCCATGGTCTATTATGGCGATCCTATCACAGAGCTGCTCTGCTTCAGCCATGTAATGAGTCGTTAAAAGAACTGTCTTCCTCTCTTCATTAACGAGTTTTCTCACGAATTCTCTGACAAATATTGAACTCTGAACATCCAAACCTAGGGTAGGTTCATCTAGAAAAAGTACCTCTGGATCATTTATTAGGGCCTTTGCTATTGCTAGACGCTGTTTCATTCCGCGAGAGTAGTTCATTACCAAGTCATTTCGTCTCTCCCACAACCCAACAAACCTAAGAAGTTTTTCAATCCTTTCTTTCTCCTCCCTTTTTGGTACATAATAAATCCTTGCGAAATATTTGAGATTTTCATAACCACTCAAACGCCAGTAAAGGGTTCTTTCTCCTTCTGCAACAAGATTTATTCTCTTTCTAATTTCCCTAGCGTCTTTTCTTAAGTCATAACCTAAGATCTTCGCATTACCCTCCGTTGGCTCTAAAAGAGTGGTAAGAATTTTTATTGTGGTTGTTTTTCCTGCTCCAT
>NZ_JXCG01000022.1 GCF_001317345.1 Thermococcus sp. EP1
TAGTTTTCATTGATGAAATCGACTCTATAGCTCCAATGAGGGGAGGTGAAGCTGATAGGGTCACAGATAGGCTTATTAATCAGTTGTTGACTGAGATGGATGGTATTGAGGAGAATAGTGGTGTTGTGGTTATAGCTGCAACTAACAGACCAGACATACTTGATCCTGCATTACTAAGACCTGGTAGATTTGATAGATTACTTCTCGTTCCAGCACCAGATGAAAAAGCAAGGCTTGAGATACTCAAAGTTCACACACGGAGAGTACCACTTGCAGCTGATGTAAGTTTGGAAGAGCTTGCAAAAAGAACTGAAGGATATAGTGGGGCCGATCTGGCTGCACTTGTTAGAGAGGCCGCATTTGTGGCACTTAGAAGATCGGTTTCAAGAACACCAAGAGAGCTTGTGGAAGAGCAAGCTGAGGAGTTCTTGGAGAAGCTTAAAGTTTCAAAAAGGGATTTTGATGAAGCTATGAAGAAAGTCAAACCCAGCATAACAAAATACATGCTTGACTATTATCGCCAGTTTGAAGAAAGTAGAAAGGGAGCTAGGGGAGAGGAACGTAGGGAAGTAGACTATTTCACTCTTTGATTTTTCAATTTTAGAAAAGATTTTATAGAAAAAAGTCGATTTTCACTATAGGCAAAAGCTGGGGGGTATAAAATGGTAAAGGTCAGAGCATCAAAACTTAGGGATATGGAGATTATAACTGATACCGGAATAAGACTTGGATGGCTCTACGATTTAAGCTTTGATGAAGAGACAGGAGAAATTTTAGTTATAGTAGCTGAACCAGATGAGGACTTGGACACAAGTGAGTTTGTTACCGATCATGAAGGTCTTCTTTTGATACCCATGAAAGCTGTTAAGAGCATTGGAGAGTTTATAGTCGTAGATCACAACAAACTTGCAGTCAAATCGAAGCTCAGGAGAATTTCACTTATTAAAGAAAAACTCCAAGGGTCTTGATCCTTTTCAAGTCTTTTTCTTCTTGTAGGGTTGTGATGAAGTGAAATCTTCGTTATTTCATCTTGTACAGCTGAGTTTCTCCATTTTCTCTGTATTTGGTTCTTAAAACCACAAGGTTTATATAGATGTAAAGGAAACTTTACGTAAAGGAAATTTTACATGGTGGCGAAAATGGAAAAGTGGAAAGTGGGAGGATACCGAATATTAGTCTTAATCTTAGCCTTTGTCCTTGTGAGCTTGGTTATTCTCTCACGAATATGTAAAAACCTGGAAGGAGCATATTATCTGGCTTTAGGGCCAATGGTGGTTGTGTCTATCCTTAAGATAGGATTCAGATGTTATTATAGGGGAGTGATGTGAATGATAAATGATAGTCTTTTCCTGTTCATAGTGATAGCCACGGTGGTTTACTGGTTTATCTTTTATCGTTTCATGAAGGAAACTGGACAAATGAAGGACGAACGCGGAAGGCACATAAACCAAATGGCATCGGAAGCAACGCTCATAATAGTTCAAATGCTACTTCTCATTGGCCTCCTTGCCGTTGAGGTGTTTAAATGGCTCGATGCAGGCAAAATGCTCGCATTCGTCTATGTGGTGGCAATATTCGGACACACTCTAGTGAGATACTACTATGTGAGGGTGATGTAAATGAAGCTGAAGTATGAATATCTGCTTGGAATTATTATAACTGGGATGATCATTGGGTTGGCATATTCCACCAAATCGGGAAAGGCATTACTAGCAATGGGAATATTTCTTCTTGGTGTTCTTCTTGTCTATGTTTTAAGTTGGTACTATAATTTGAGGGTTGAAAGGATAGAAGACGAGAGAACAAAGCTAATAGAGGCAAAGAGCACAAGGAATGGATATATAGCAATGAGTATTCTCCTATTTCTTGAGTATCTCTGGGAATATAGTAGAGGGAACACTGAATTAGCGATGAAGCTCTTGATACCACTCGCTCTTGGTGCTTTAGTACTTATTATATCTCAATACCGCTACGAGCGGGTGATGTGATTGTACCTTTAGAGCCTTGTTGAGGGGTTAGTGATGAAAAACAGAAAAATTTGGAATGTTTCATTTGTGGTCATGATTTTTCTTGCCTTCCTCTCGGTGTACTTTATAAAATCCAAAAATCCTCATGGGGCAGTAATATCAGCAGCACTCTCTATTGCTGTCATATATATAGGAATGAAGCTTGCTGGGATTGAAAGGAGCATAAAGGAGCTTAAGATTTCATCAACAACTTTTGAGATCTACATGGCTATTATTTTGTTATGGTTTGTGTGGAGAGCAGGAACTCTTTATGGGACTCCTCACTTTAAGGAGTTTATAACACTCTCTAGAAATATAATAACCCTTGCAATATCGATACATCTTGGAGTTAGGCTTTATTACTGGATTAAGGGTGAAACAAAATGAAGAATCGTCTCCGTGAACTTCGGGAGTGGAAAGGATTGACGCAGGAAGATTTAGCTAAAGCACTTGGAGTGACAAGACAAACAATAATAGCGATTGAAAAAGGTAAGTATAATCCCTCTCTTGAATTGGCTTTTAAAATAGCGAAGTTTTTTAAAGTTAAAATTGAGGACATATTTATTTATGAGGAAAGGATAGGAGGGCCTTAAATGGCTGCTGTCAAAGTGGAAAACCTTGAGAAGGATTATGGAAAAGTTAAAGCCCTCAAGGGGATAAGTTTTGAAATTAGAAAGGGTGAGATATTTGGCCTTATAGGCCCAAATGGTGCTGGAAAAAGTACAACTCTAAAAATCTTGGCGACGTTATTAACTCCTACTGGCGGAAAAGCAGAAATTTTTGGTCATGATGTAGTTAAAGAAGCAGAAGAAGTTAGGAAGCTTATAAGCTACCTCCCAGAGGAGGCGGGGGCATATAAAAATCTTAAGGGAATCGAGTATCTTCAGTTCATGGCGAAGCTATATGCTAAAACGGGTAAAAGTTATGATGAAATGCTTGAAATGGGGATAAAGCTTAGTGGTCTTGGAGAAAGATTAAACGATAAGATTTCCACTTACTCAAAGGGTATGACACGGAAATTACTATTGGCTCGGGCTTTAATGGTCAAGCCAAAATTGGGAATTCTTGATGAACCTGCAAGCGGTCTTGATGTAGTTAATGCTTACTCCATAAGGCAAACTATACGAAGATTCGCGAGGGAGAAAGGCATTACATTTCTTGTTTCAAGTCACAACATGCTTGAAGTTGAGTTTCTCTGTGATAGAGTTGCCCTTATCAATAAAGGAGTTATAGTAGACGTTGGGACTCCAAAAGAGTTGAAAGAGAAATACAATGCAGAGAATCTCGAAGAGGTCTTCATGAGTATAGTAGGGGAAAGCAGAGAGGCTTTGGAGGTGTTTGGATGAGTGATTTTTGGGTAATAGTTACGAAAGAGCTTAAAGACCTCTTGAGAGACAAGGCATTAATATTTGGGATAATCATAGTTCCTCTTATTATTTATCCTGCGTTAGGTCAGATGATGCAGGTAGGATTTGAACAAGCACAAAAGGAAACTAAAGTAGTTTTAGTAAATTTTGATGATGGTGAATATGGTTCTCTGCTTATAAAAGCCTTAGAAGCTGCTCCAAACGTAACAGTAACTAAGATAGAGGCGTTAACCCTTGATGAGGCTCTTAAAAAGGCCCAAGAAGGAGACCATAACATGATTGTAATAATTCCTAGAAACTTTTCGATAGCTATAGAAAACAACCAAAAAGCCCAAGTAGAGGTTTATGGGATTATAAAGGGCATAAGTGGGGGTATAAGAGAAGCAGTGAGTGAGGGAAGAATTAATGCCATTCTAACAGTTTTAAATGAATATCTTGCAAAGTTAAAAATAGAGCAAAATATAGAAGGAAATCCAGAGGCAATTTTAAAACCAATAGATGCCAGGAGTTACACTGTTATTAAGGGTCAGGTGGTTCCAGTTCCGCCGTCTTTGGTTTCCAACATTATAACGTCTCAATCATTTTCGATGCCTATCGTAATATTCATTATGATAATATTGGTAGCTCAAATGTCAGCTGGAACAATGGCAATGGAAAAGGAAAACAAAACTCTTGAAACCCTGTTAACGCTTCCTGTGAAAAGGATAACCATTGTAGCTGGTAAGATGATGGGGACAGCAGTAGTTGGAATAATTGCAGCTATAGCGTACATGATAGGCATGAGAAACTATCTCGGAAGCTTGACTTCTGCATCTGGTGAAATTGGAATTCCCCTTGAGGAACTGGGTTTGAAAGTAACACCACTAGGAGTCATGTTATTTGTTCTTATAATGTTCTTGGCAATGGTATTTGCTTTAAGTTTTGCAATGTTACTCGCGGTTTTTGCAGAAGACACAAAAAGTGCAAATGCTGTTGTAAGTGCTGGGATAATGCCTTTGGCATTTCCAACGTTTATTTTAATGTTTGCAGACATAGAAACACTTCCAGTTGCTATCAAATATCTCATATTAGCAATACCCTTCAGCCATCCAGTGTTAGCTTCAAAGGCGATGCTTATGGGAGAATACTCTACCATGTATACTAGCGTGATTTATCTTTCCGTAATAGCAGCAATAACGTTATCTGTGACAGCGAAGTTTTTCACAACAGAAAAGATTCTTACAGCAAAGTTTAGGTTTGGAAGAAAGAAGTAACCTTTTTTCTTTTAAACTAATCCAACAAACTGAAATATCTTAAACATTGCAAGGGATATTACGATCGCAGTGGTTGGTGTAGCTACCCATCCAACAGCTATTTCTCTCACAACTTCTTTTTCTATACCTCTTCCACTGGCAAGCCCTACCCCTATTACTCCCCCTACGATGGCTTGGCTCGAACTTACAGGAAGCCCAAACATATTAGCTAAACTAACTGCTATAGCAGAACTAAATTGGGCGGAAAAAGCAGATATTGGACCTAAAGAGGTTATCTTCCTGCCCACAGTATACATGACGGCATAACTAAAGGTTAATGCTCCCAAAGCTAAGCTTAAGGCTCCAAACATCCCAGCGGTTTTAGGATCAAAAAATCCAGCTCCTACTAGGGGACCAGTTGCATTCGCAACTTCATTAGCACCAAAATTAAAAGCCATATAAGAACCTCCGAGAACCGCAAGCCACTTATAGAGAAACTCTATTCTTTTTAGGCTTTTAATTCTATTAACAATTTTTCCGTAGAACTTGAGAAGGATTAAACCGAAAATTGCAGCTAAAATAGGAGAAATAATCCATGCAGCACCAATTTTAATGAGTGTTTCCCATTTTATAGGGGCACTTATAGCGATTCCAACTCCTACAACTCCTCCTACAATTGCTTGAGTGGTGGAAACTGGAAGTCCTTTTATTGTGGCTATGGTTACCCAAACTCCTGCTGCCAATAGGGCTATAATCGCAAGTTCGAGGGATAAGTACTCTGGGGGCACGATACCCTTTCCAATGGTCTTCATGACTTTATCTCCTTTTAAATAGGCTCCGAGCATTACAAATATCGTGATGGTAAGGGTTGCCTGCCTAAAACTTAACAAACCTGCACCTATGGCAGTCCCCATTGCATTTGCACTGTCATTAGCCCCAATATTCCAGGCAATGTAGAACCCTATTGCGACCGCAGCTAACATAACTGCTTCCATTTCTGTCCCCTCATATCTATATAGACTATATAGTAGTTTTTGGTTTAAAAATCTACTCGTTGCTCTTTTCTGGCTTAGCAATAAGAAGTCTTTTAGAGGGATATTCTTTTTACAAATGTAAAGGTAAATTTTGTGTCTGTTGGTGTATTATATTATTCATTGAACATAGAATCTGTCCACTTTTACTCAAAGACACATGCCGAAAGAGGTTTCTTGCCATACCGAAAACTAAATAAATGCACTGACTAAAAATGATACTGACAAAACTTGGGAGGAAGAGACGATGATAGAGATTCGTTTTCACGGTAGGGGTGGACAAGGTGCAGTTACAGCTGCAAACATCTTGGCCGAAGGAGCTTTCTTAGAAGGCAAGTATGTCCAAGCGTTCCCGTTTTTTGGTGTTGAAAGAAGAGGTGCTCCAGTTACAGCATTTACAAGAATAGACGAAAGGCCTATTAGAATCAAAACTCAGATTTATGAACCTGATGTGGTAGTTGTTCTTGATCCCTCACTTTTGGACACAGTAGACGTCACAGCAGGTCTTAAAGAGGGTGGGATGGTAATTATAAACACTGAGAAATCAAAGGAAGAAGTTCTTGAGAAGCTCAAGAAAAAGCCAGCTAAACTAGCCCTTGTTGATGCTACAACAATAGCTTTAGAAGTTCTTGGATTGCCAATTACAAATACATCAATTCTCGGTGCAGTGGCAAAAGCCACCGGTGTGGTTAAGATTGAAAGTGTTGAAGAGGCTATTAAGGACACTTTCTCAGGAGAACTTGGAGAGAAGAATGCTAAGGCGGCAAGAGAAGCATTTGGAAAGACCATTGTTTATGAACTTTGATTTTTCCTTCCTTTAAAATTCATTATAAGGGGTGAATTGTCTTGAACACTTTATTCGGGGAGAAGAAGGCAAATGCAGGAAAAAGGGTATTTAAATCTGTTGAAGAATATCCGGAGGTTCCAATAACCCTTGGGACAACATTATCAAACTTTACTGGAGATTGGAGGACTTTCATACCATTTATCGACGAGAGCAAATGTATAAAGTGCTATATTTGTTGGAAGTTCTGTCCAGAGCCTTCAATATACATAAAAGAAGATGGCTATGTTGCGGTGGACTATGATTATTGTAAGGGTTGTGGAATTTGTGCAAATGAATGCCCAACAAAAGCAATTGAAATGGTTAGAGAAAGCAAATGAGGTGGTATGAATGCCAATGAGAAAGGTTATGAAGGGTAATGAAGCTGCTGCGTGGGCTGCTAAACTTGCAAAGCCAAAAGTTGTTGCTGCATTTCCAATCACACCCTCTACACTCGTTCCGGAGAAAATTAGTGAATTCGTAGCTGATGGAGAAATGGATGCTGAGTTCATAAAAGTTGAAAGTGAGCACTCTGCAATTTCTGCATGTGTTGGAGCAAGTGCTGCAGGTGTTAGAGCTTTTACGGCAACTGCTTCCCAAGGTCTTGCCCTGATGCACGAGATTCTTTTCATCGCAGCTGGAATGAGACTTCCAATAGTTATGGCGATTGGTAACAGGTCATTGAGTGCTCCAATTAACATTTGGAATGACTGGCAAGACACAATAAGTGAGAGAGACACTGGATGGATGCAATTCTATGCTGAAAACAACCAAGAAGCATTGGATCTAATTCTTATAGCATTTAAAGTTGCCGAGGACGAGAGAGTTCTTCTCCCAGCAATGGTTGGGTTTGATGCCTTCATATTGACACACACAGTTGAGCCAGTAGAGATACCAGATCAAGAAGTAGTTGACGAGTTCCTTGGAGAATACGTGCCAAAACACGCTTACCTTGATCCAGCTAGGCCAATTACCCAAGGTGCCCTTGGATTCCCAGCCCACTACATGGAAGCCAGGTACACAGTTTGGCAAGCTATGGAAAACGCGAGAAAAGTCATTAAAGAGGTCTTTGATGAATTCGAGAAGAAGTTTGGAAGAAGATATCACATGATCGAGGAATACAGGACTGAGGATGCTGAAGTAATTCTTCTCACAATGGGCTCATTAGCTGGAACCCTCAAGGAGTTCATTGACAAGAAGAGGGAAGAGGGCGTAAAAATTGGGGCAGCCAAGATGACAGTTTACAGACCATTCCCAATTGAGGAGATAAGGGCCCTTGCAAAGAAGACAAAGGTTCTTGCTATTCTTGAAAAAGACATAAGCTTTGGAATTAGCGGTGCTGTTTACACAGATGTCGGCAGAGCACTTATAAACGAGAAGGAGAAGCCAATAATCCTTGACTTCATACTTGGACTTGGTGGAAGGGATGTTACATTTGAGCAACTTGAAGAAGTCGTTGAGATATCAAAGAAGGCCCTTGAAGGAGAGAAGGTTGAAGAGGTTAACTGGATAGGATTGAGGAAGGAGATTTTGTGAGGTGGTTATGATGGCAGTTAGAAAGCCCCCTATCACAACTCGCGAATACTGGGCACCTGGTCATGCCGCATGTGCTGGATGTGGTCCTGCAATAGTCATGAGACTTGCTACAAAAGCATTTAGTGAGGCTATGGAAGCGAAATATGGCGATCCGAATGCATTTGCCATTGCTCATGCCACAGGATGTATGGAAGTTGTTTCTGGTGTTTTCCCATATACTGCTTGGAAAGCTCCTTGGATACACGTAGCTTTTGAAAACGCTGGTGCAGTCGCAAGTGGTGTTGACGCTGCTTGGAAGAAGCTTGGAAGAAAAGGAAAAATCCTTGCTATTGGTGGAGATGGTGGTACAGCAGATATTGGTCTCCAAGCCCTTTCTGGAATGCTTGAAAGAAGACACAATGTGGTTTACCTCATGTATGATAATGAGGCTTACATGAATACGGGTATTCAGAGATCTTCATCCACTCCTTACGGAGCATGGACAACCACTTCACCGCCTGGAAAGTACTCAATTGGTGAGGACAAACC
>NZ_JXCG01000023.1 GCF_001317345.1 Thermococcus sp. EP1
CTTCACCGCCTGGAAAGTACTCAATTGGTGAGGACAAACCAAAGAAATGGGTAGCTCTAATAGCTGCAGCCCATCAAATTCCCTATGTGGCTACAGCAAGCATTGGAGACCCATATGATTTCTACAGGAAGATGAAAAAGGCCGCAAGTGTCGATGGGCCAGCATTTGTTCAAGTTTTAGCTCCATGTGTTCCAGGATGGAGAACTCCACCAGAGAAAACTGTGGAAATTGCAAAACTAGCGATTGAGACAGGTCTATGGCCTCTCTTTGAAATTGAAAACGGTGACTTCCATAACATTAAGTTCCAAAGATTCCCCAAAGATGGAAAGTTCAAAAAGCCAATTGAGGACTATCTTAGGCTCCAAGGAAGATTCAAGCACCTCTTCAAGAAGCCAGAAGCAATTGAAGAACTCAAGAGACAGATCAAAGAAGTCTGGAGAATCCTTGGTAAGGAAGTTGAGCTTCTCTAAATTTCTTCTTTTTGTTACTCATTTTTGTGTACTGTTGTGTAATTTATGGGCAAAGCTTATAAGATTAAGCTTCTTTTCTTAGATTAGCCTAAAAAATTTGAGGTGATGAAAATGACGATAAAAACTCCTCCCACTTTTAATGTTCCAGGTCTAGGCGCCGACCCTCTCACGCAAAGGATTAAGGAAAAAGAGAAACAGTGGAGATTTAGAATAGCAGTTTTAAGTGGCAAAGGTGGTGTTGGTAAATCAACAGTAGCCGTGAATTTAGCAGCAGCCCTCGCAAAGCAGGGATATTTTGTGGGAGTTCTTGATGCTGATGTACATGGTCCAAATATTGCCAAAATGCTTGGAGTTGAAAAAGCTGAAATTCTAGCTGAAAAGTTTGAAGATGGACATTTTGAGATGATACCCCCAATGAATGACTTTTTTGGACAAACAACTCCAATTAAAGTAATGAGTATGGGTTTTATGGTGCCTGATGATCAACCTATTATCTGGAGGGGAGCTCTGGTTACAAAGGCCATTAAACAACTTCTTGGTGATGTTAAGTGGGGAACTTTAGATTTCATGATAGTGGATTTCCCACCCGGAACTGGAGACCAAATTTTAACAGTTACTCAAACATTAAGTCTAGATGCTGCCATAATAGTTACCACTCCTCAAGAAGTGGCGTTACTTGATACTGGAAAAGCAGTAAATATGATGAAGCAGATGGAAGTTCCTTATGTGGCTGTTGTTGAAAACATGAGTTACTTAATATGTCCTCATTGTGGAAATAAGATTGATCTCTTTGGAGAAGGTGGTGGAGAAAAGCTTGCAGAAAAAGAAGGGGTAGACTTTCTTGGGAAGGTTCCTATTGATCTTAAGGCAAGAGAGGCAAGTGACAATGGTATACCCATAGTGCTTTTTGAAGATACACCAGCAGCAAAAGCATTTATGGAAATTGCCCAAAAACTTGCTAAGAGGCTGGAGAAAAAAGAGGGTGGGGATTAGTCTCCTATCCTCTTTGATAAGTGACTGTGTTCCATCTAGGAACGGTGAGGCTTTCAGAAGAGAAAAGTAAAATTTAAATTCATTATTTTTTATTACTCATCAAGGCATCATTTAAAGGGTATAATTTTATCTGGTGGCGCCGATGAAAAAGATCCTGTTGATATTACTCGTAATATTGATGCTTCCTCTAGTTTCTGCAGCAGAATTAAGTTTCTATCCAGATGAAAAGGCTTTTGAGGAGTTTCTTAATGATGAAGGGGGATATTATGTGGTTTCAGGGGAGAGTGAGTACTCTCAAGCGTGGGCAACATATTTAGATGCAAAACTCTCACGATTTAAAGAAAGGGGTCAAGAGGTTATTGTTCTTGTTGGAAACGTTTATGAAAACCCAAAAATGAAGGAGTTGTGGGAGTTAACAGGTCTTCCTTATGAGGCTTCATTGAACCCCTCAGTGATAGTTCTTGATAATGCAGTATTTTTTACTGGGAATGAGGAGAATATCTACTTAATCGAGGAACCATTTTCTCAAAAATATGCCTTTGAAATTAAAGAAATATATGGGGCTCTTTTAATTGTCTCCCTGTTGGTGTTTTTATTTACATTTTTGTTTTCGAAACATGGAAAGTACACACATTTCTTCTATATTCTGGTGGTAGCTCTCCTTGCGTTATGGTTTTCTAACTCGAGTTTATTTACAATAAGTGAAGTATTCTTGAAGTCAATTTTTCAAAATGCTCTTATTGGTCAGGAAAAAGGCTCTCTTCTAACATTATTCTTTAATCTTTATTTTAGGGTGTATTCTCCAACTGAAGAGGCAGTTTTAATTCTTCATTTATCCTTGATACTTTTGATAGCGACTTTACTCTTTTTCATTGCTCCAAAGCCCTATAGGGAGCTTGGTTTTGTTGTGTTTGGGTTAACTTTTGCTTCACCTACATTTAGGCATTCTTTGGAAACTTTTAACGGGTCGATATTTGAGATACTCTTTCTTGTTACTGTGCTGGCTATAGTATTGAATACAAAATTCATTGAAGAGGACTCTAAGTTAATAAAACAAATAATGATTTTATCAGTTATTACTGGATTTGGGGTATTAATCTGGCCTTATCTCTTATTAATCCCAGTTTTCATGTTTCTTGCACTTCCAACAAAATCTATGAAGAATTATCTGTATTTGGGTCTTACTGCGGCAATATTCCTTGCAGGTAGGAGTTACTTTAACGTCCCTCTCCCTGAATGGCCACTTGTTGTACGTTTTGATTATTTGATAGTATTTATGAAAGAGGGCATTGTACAGCTTATTTTAATTTCTTATGTTCTCTTCAGATTTAGAAGGTCAATACTAAGAATGAAAGGAGGCAAAGCGCTATTACTTTGGCTTTTCCTATCCTACTTGGTACTTGGGTTGGCAATTCCTGAGGTTATGCTTGCACTTATCTTGGTATCTTCTGGACTTGCTGTAAGGTTGATTACCGAGCTTTATCTGACTTGAAAAGCCCCTTGCTCTAAAGATAATCGCCTGGGAATTTTATTGCCCCGAAGACTGCCGGTTTTAAATACGGTCCAATCTCTTTTATTATTCCTGGGGCTTGAGTACCTTTTTTGAGAACTAGTAAAGTCTCCATTAATCCAAGTTCTTCTAAACGTATTACATCTCGTGAATGGCCTGTTTCAATGAGAGCTTTTTCAACATTCTCACTTACTGTCCCAGCAATAAAAATCTTGTCATGGCCATCATTCAACCATTTGTTTATCTTTGTGAGCTGTCTTTTTGTAAATTCTACTTCAATTTCTCTTGTTCCAAATTCTACCTTCTTTACCTCGACTTCAACTGGAAGATAATCTATCCACCCAAATTCTCTTATCATCCGCCTAACGGGTTTTTCTCCAAAGGTGGACTTGAGGTAGTAAAGTGGAATGAGAGCGTCCTTTGGAACAGGCGAGAAAATCCCTATATCAACATAAACACCATATCCTATTTTCCCTAGGTCAACAAAACGACCTTTATATATTCTTCCTTCTTTGATAGTACTGAGTTTGTAGGGAATTTCCCCAAATTCCTCCCTAATGAGGTTCGCAGAAACCTCCTCGTCTTCTCCTTCTAGGGATATTTTTGCCCATTGTCTTTGGGTTATACCTACTTTCCAGGAGATTTCTAAATCCCCAATAAGAGATTTAAGCTTCCTATCAAGTTTTTCAAAACCACTTCGATCTCCATAAATTTTTTCAAGAATAACTATTTCCATGTTATCATCCCCGCAGTTCATTATTTATCCAAAAATCAAGCTTTAAGCCCTAGTTCTTTTTCAAGTTTTTTTATCTTTTCTTGAAGCTCTTTCACAATTTCGGTGTTGTCATATTGCATAAGCATTTCTCCGCATAGAGGGCATCTGAATTCATATTCCATGGCTTCATCAAAAGTTAACCTTGGATGTCCTGGAGTTCCGCAGTGGTAATAAATCTCTCTAGTTTCTTCATCAAGCACTTCTTTGAGTTTTTTAAGTTCTTGCATTTTTTTGGCTTTTATTATTTCGGGCAGTCTTTTTGTTTCAAGACGCCAGTAATAGTAGTACCATCCAGTATCCTTATCTCTGGTTCTTCTGAACTCTGCGAGCTGGTTGTCGTAGAGAGAATAGAGAATTTTGCGCACAGTATTTACTCTTATTCCAGTTACTTCGGCTAGTTCCTCGTCTGTAGCTTCACCTTTCTTTTCTAGAGCCTTGATTACCTCTATTGCCTCTTCCCCCCCGATTTCCTCTGCAAACTTCATGAGTTCCTTGTTTCTTTTTCTTGCCATAAATAAGCCCTCCAAATCATTGGATTTCATGCTAAAAATTAATTTTTCTGCTCTTTTAGGTGGCTCTATTTATATATTATGGCCCCTATGGTATATATAGGTTTTTGTCGAAAAAAGGAGGTTAATGTATAAAAAAGGACGTCAATTTAATCAGTAAAGTACTCATCAACAAGTTCTTTTGCCGAAGGTTTGTAAAGTTCCAAAACTTCAATATTCTCTATCACATTTCCCTCTCTCAAAGTTAGCTTGACCTTTCCGCCATAAACTTGAAGATCGAGAAGACCATAAATAGCATCTTCAGCTTCTAAAGGGGTTTTGAACTTCATTATGTACTCACCACTTTCATCAATAAGCTTAACCCAATACTCGTTTTTCCTTTTGAATGGTCTAGTAACTTTAGGCTTAAACTTTTCAATTGTGATTTCCAATTAAGCCACCTCCATGATATCCTCGGGGTTTAGAGCACTTATTGTTCTTTTTATTGTTTATCTTTTTACTATTTTTAAGCCTTTGCCTGATGAGAACCATTATCTTTATTTATGCCCTTTTGTCATGAATAATCTAGGGAAGTGCCATGCATGCTATTGAAGTCAACAACTTAAAAAAACGCTATCCTAAAAAGATCCCTCTTCCGTTTAGGAAAGTGGAATGGGTTGAAGCTGTTAGGGGAATTAGTTTCAAAGTTAAGAAAGGTGAACTCTTTGGTCTTCTTGGTCCTAATGGAGCAGGAAAAACAACCACAA
>NZ_JXCG01000024.1 GCF_001317345.1 Thermococcus sp. EP1
ACGCACACACAGCAATGCTCCTCGGAGCAGCGAAAATAATAGCTCAACATGTGGACGAACTCCCTAATAAAGTCAGATTAGTATTCCAACCTGCAGAAGAAGGAGGTAATGGAGCACTCAAAATGATTGAAGGTGGTGCTCTAGAAAATGTAAATGCTATTTTCGGCATTCATGTATGGAGGAATCTTCCAAGTGGCGTTATAGGAATTAGAGATGGACCACTCATGGCTGGGGTTGGAAAATTTGACGTGAAGATTATTGGAAAAGGCGGACATGGTGCTTTACCCCACGAAACTATTGATCCCATGCCGATAGCTGCCCAAGCAATTTTAGCCTTTCAAACAATAATAAGTAGAAACCTAAGTCCATTAGAAAGTGGTGTTGTAAGTGTAGGAGTTATAAAAGGCGGAAACGCGTTTAACATAATCTCCGGAGAAGTCGAAATGAGTGGGACCTATCGGTTTTTCAATGAAGAAACCAAAGAGCTCATTGAAAAAAGAATCAACGAAGTCCTAAAGGGAGTGACTTCTGCATATGGGGCCTCTTATGAATTGAAAGTTGAGGAAATAGGACCACCCACAGTAAATGATCCTAAGATGGTAGAATTAGTTAAAACAATTGCCAAAAGGATGGGGCTAAATGTTGTCGAGGCCAAGAAAACAATGGGTGCTGAAGATTTTGCATTCTATTTACAAAAAGTACCAGGAGCCTTTATTTTCCTTGGAACAAAGAACGAAGCAAAGGGAATAGTCTATCCCCACCATCATCCAAAATTTGATGTAGATGAAGAGATATTACACCTAGGAACAGCCTTAGAGGTTGGACTGGCTTTTGAAATACAGTTAGAATAAGAAAAAATCTGGAACCATTAATTAAATTTTTAAACCTCAGTTCCCCTTTTCTTTTGTGATACCATGAAAATCTACGTTAAAGTATACCGTGTCCAAGGAGAAGTTCTTATTGCAGCTTGTGATGAAGACCTCCTAGGGAAGACTTTCAAAGAGGGGGAGCTAAAATTAGAGGTAAAAGAAAGGTTCTACAAAGGGGAACTTAAAGATCCAGAAGAACTTGGTAAGTTTCTAGAAGAGGCCACAATAGCAAATTTGACTGGAAAGATATGTGTGAAAAAAGCTATTGAGCTCGGCTACATTGACGAAAAGAGAGTTCTCCATATTCAAGGTGTTCCTCATGCCCAGATGGCAAAACTCTTATGAGGAGATACAATAGGGAGAATAATAGGCAATCAAAGTATTATTTTTAATATCCGCAATATCTAGAACATAAAATACTTTTTTCCCTCTAAATTCTCCAATAAGTGATGAGTTAACCTGGATTACAAATCGTGAAATCTCGTCTGTTGATGGATAATAAAGCCCCATCTCCCATGTTCTGCTCTCTTTCTTATAAGGATCACAATAGTACAGAGCACTGACCCCAATTATGTACTCCGTTCCATTAATCTCAATTGGCGGAGGTGTCCGTACAATTACCAAAGGAGAATAATAAACTGTAGAATTTTGTGGGAGATTCCAAAGCTCTTCAATAGGTACATCTACAATTTTTCCAAAAGTTCCACTAAGGCAAGCAAATTCTGAGTCTGTTCCGTTTTCGAATTGAAGTTCAATGAACTCTCCTTCTGAGCATGAAAATTTCTCCCCCAATTTTAACGTTTCTATTGTGTACATTCTTATCTTCTCATAAGTGAGAGGAGAGAGTTCAAGAAGACTAATGTTCTTTCTTGGGGGGATTTCTCCAATATAATACTTGTAGTGGTCCCAGGAGGTGGAGGTCTGAGGGTAGGGAATATGTTGCCAGTGATATTGCCAAAAATAGAACACCACAAAGGAAACAATTAACATGACGAACAGGGCCTTCCTTTTACTCATGAGATTCCCCCATACCTTCTAATGCTAAAATTCATAAAAAGTTTATTTTTAGCAATGAAGTTAAGTTTTTATTGTAATGTGGCCAGCTTGTAGTGGTGAGAAAAATGAGTGAGAGATTTTGCTACAGATGCGGAATAAGCGAGACTGAAGGAGGCCCCTTAATAGATGGACTTTGTCAAGTTTGTTTTAGAAAAGAAAACCCTGTTCTCCTTGTAGAGGATGAAATAAACACAGAACTTTGCCAAAATTGTGGTAGTTATAAGGTTAGAGGAACATGGGTTGATCCAAAAACCTATGAACTGGAGGATCTCATCTTCGAAGTTTCAGATAATGCGCTCATGGAAAACCTTTCAGTTGATGAAAGAATAAAAGAGATAAAAATAGTCCCAAAAGAAGAACTTGAAGAGATTGGAGATTTATTTACAGGAGAAGCGTATGTGAGCTTTGAACCAATCGATTGGCACATAGAGTATTTCCCAGCTATAATAACATATGAGATAGAGATTAAGGCTAGAATTCACGAGCTCCAGCGGGAACTCCACCACGAGAAAAAGAAAGTAATAATCTATGTGAGGCAAACCGTGTGCCCAAGATGTCAAAAGTTCTTGGGAGGCTACTTTGAGGCAATTTTACAAGTTAGGGCAGAAGATAGGAAGCTCACAAAAGAAGAGCGAGACAAAATCTCAAAGCTCGTTGAAGAGAAAGTTGATGAGATTATGAAACGTGACAGAATGGGCTTTATCCAAGATACTGTGGAAAAAGAAGAGGGTATAGATTTCTATATGGGATCCACCTCAGCTGCGAGAAAGCTTGCCCAGTTTATACGGGATAAATATGGGGGGAATATAAGTGAGGCGTATCAACTAATAGGACAAGATAGAGTGACAAGTAAAGAAGTTTATAGAACAAGTGTCAGTATAAGGCTTCCAAAATTCAGAAGAGGAGATATCGTCGGAGATAAAAAGGGAAACGTGTACAAAGTTGAAGAGGTCACCGGAAAGGGCCTCTCCCTGAAAAACCTCTATACTCATGAGAGTGAACATAAAGATTGGAAAAGCGCAAAAAGAGATGAAATTGACACAATAGACCATGAGAAAATTGAAGCAATGGTGACAAGTCTAACACCAAGAGAAGTGCACCTTATGGATATGCAGAGCTATGAAACTTTTGAAATCGAAAAACCCAAAGTCAAAATAGAAGAAGGCAAAGTTTACAAGCTTATTAAGGTTAAGGGAAGGTATTATGTAGAAGAGAAAAAGAAAACAGACTAATTTTTCTCTCTATTCTTCTTACCACTCAATAAAATGGCATTTCCAGACTTATGAAGAGTTTTCCAGGGATGCATTTCTTCACTAATCTTTTTAACCTCAGGTTTACAACCTTTCTTTGGTGATGAAAATGAAGCGTGTAGTTATCATAGGTGCTGGTGCAGCAGGCATGAGTACTGCCTCACGAGTAAAGAGATTAAGGCCCGATTGGGACGTAAAAGTTTTTGAACGGACCGAATGGGTAAGTCATGCCCCTTGTGGAGTCCCATATGTCATTGAAGGCATCTCACCACAGGAAAAACTTATGCATTATCCCCCTGAATTTTTCATTAAAAAGAGAGGCATAGACCTTCATCTAAATGCAGAAGTAATAGAGGTTGAACAAGGAATAGTGAGAGTGAGAGAAAAGGATACAGAAAAGAATTACGAATGGGACTACTTAGTATTTGCAAATGGTGCTTCTCCCCATAGTCTAAATATAGAAGGAGTCAATCTTCAAGGAGTTTTCACTGCGGATCTACCACCAGATGCTGTAGCAATAAGGGAGTACATGGAAAAAAATGATGTTAGAAACGTTGTTGTTATTGGAACCGGATACATTGCTCTAGAAATGGCCGAAGCTTTTGTTGTTCAAGGAAAGAACGTAACTCTAATTGGAAGAAGCGAGAGAGTCCTAAGAAAGACCTTTGACAAAGACATCACCGACATAGTCGAGCAAAAGCTGAGAGAGCACATTAACCTACGTCTTGGAGAGCAAACACTTAGAATAGAAGGGAAAGGAAAAGTAGAGAAAGTTATTACAGATGCTTCTGAATACAACGCAGACCTAGTTATAATTGCCACGGGTATAAAGCCTAACATTGAGTTAGCTCAACAGTTAGGAGTTAAAATAGGAGAGACCGGAGCAATATGGACTAACGAAAGGATGCAGACAAGTATTGAGAATGTTTATGCAGCAGGAGACGTTGCAGAGACAAAGCATTTGATAACAGGAAACAGGGTTTGGGTGCCTTTAGCTCCACCAGGCAACAAAATGGGTTATGTAGCTGGAAGCAACATAGCTGGTGTCGATATAGCATTCCCCGGAGTTTTAGGCACAGCGATAACAAAGTTCATGGATTTAGAGATTGGAAAGACTGGGCTTACAGAACAGGAGGCGTTAAAAGACGGTTATGATGTAAAAACCGCATTCATAGAAGCAAGAACAAAGCCCCATTACTATCCCGGAGGGAAGAAAATCTGGCTTAAAGCAATAGCAGACAAAGAGAACGGAAAACTCTTAGGACTTCAAGCAGTTGGTGCAGAAATCCTTCCAAGAATAGATACGTTTGCAGTTGCTTTACAAGCAGGGTTTACCACTAAGGACTTGTTCTTTGCTGATTTGGCCTATGCACCACCATTTGCACCAGTGTGGGATCCATTGGTGGTCTTGGCAAGGGTTTTGAAGTTCTGAATTCTTTTCCTACTTATTTATTGAAAAAGATTTATGTAGTTAGAACCCTACTTTTCATTGGAGATACATATGGAAAAAATTCGCCCAAAACAGGGGAAACCTTGTCTGTATATTGCCTATCTTTCCGTGGCTATTTCCCTATTCTCAATAGCAATAGCAATAATTCTTTCGGAATGGTTTAACATAATGAACAATGCACTAAGTGACCTTGGACATGCTATAATGAGCCCTGTAGCCCCAATATTCAATTTTGGACTAGGCCTCGGAGCAGCCCTTATCATATACGTTTCAGCACTATGCATTTATCAATTTAGCAAACTCCTCTCCGTTGTTGGATTTTTAACCGGCTTTACGTTGATACTTGTAGCAGTATTTGACGAGATTTATGGAGAGCTCCACATAAAAGTCTCTATAGCATTTTTCCTCTCACTGGCCCTATTTCTAATAGCTTATGCAGTTTATTTCAAGAGCTACCTTCCTCTGCCAGCTTTAGGAATATCTATCATTGCGTGGATTCTTCATCTCAGGTATGATATGCCTAGAGGAGCGGCCATTCCAGAGCTTGTGTCGATATTTGCAACACTTCCCTTCTATATTGCTGTGATAAAGCGTTTTCAAGAAAGATGACTTTTGAAGTCACTTTCCTGCGATAATCCATCCTACTGGTGGATGCTCTGCTCCCTTTTTCCATTTCTCGTACGCCTTATCCCATTTCTCCAGAAGCTCAGCTCGTTTTCTTTTGTCTGCTATCTGTGCAACGTAATCTCGGGGAATATAAGCAAGATAGTGTGGAAGGTTAGGTTCAAAGACTCCGCTTTCAATTATCCTTCCTCCTGCCTCTTCAAGGAGTCCTTTCAGTCTCTCCAAAGGAAGGTAGTGAAGATCATCCTTTTCACCAAAGAGTGCCTCGAAAATCTCTTCTCTCAAGTTGTACATCCTCAAATGGGCTTCCTGTGCTTGGTTTTTAGATATTGGTAAAGTTTCCGCTATGAAAACCTTTTCCGACACACGGAACATCTCGGCAAAGACTTTAATCATTGTTTCCTCGTTCTTCAGGCTTCTCACACCGTGGATAAGCACAGCTAGGTCAAAGCTCTTAAAAGGAAACGGAAGCTCTCTAGCGTCCACCTTTAAAGGGATTATGCGATGCCTTAGCCCTGCTGAAGATGTTATTTCCTCAAAAAAGTGCCACCTCGAGATGTCTACGGCTACAACACGGCCGGTTTCTCCAACTAGGTAAGCCAAAGGAACTGTCGTAATTGCATGAGCACCACAGCCAACCTCAAGGACGTTCATGCCCTCCCGAATAGGTGCAAATCTGAGAATTCTAAAACGCTCGAGCATCTCTATGTGAAGCCAGTCCTCTGGAAGGGGAGGCTCGTTTCGGAGGGGGATTTTAGAAAGAACATCTTTCTTAAAGTTTTCTTCATTGATGAACATTGAAAACACCAGTATTCATTAAAAACCTCCTCCTTAAGGCTTTTTCGGAGAAAAAGATTTATAAGATGGTGTTGAATTATTAGCAGCTTAAAAATCTTTAAGATCGAAGAGTCTGGAAGCTCGGTTTCAAAGAACCCATATTTGGCGTTCAGATAATATGCGAAATCCACCACAGAGGACAAATGTCTGTACTTGAATATATTCTTTCTCTTTCCGAAAAATGGAATTCTCTCAAGGATTCCCATGTTAACAAGTGTCTCAAGCTGACCTCTTCCTTGGTCTGAAGGACGAGGCTTCCAGGTAGTAATGATAAAAAGGAATAAAAAGCTCACTCAATATAAACAGCAGGCTTCATAGGCATCGCTTGTCTCTTCTTTCCTCCTTTGTCCTCCTCTGGGTTGATGATAATCTCCAAGCCTATCTCACTCTCGATGAACTCTTTGGCCTGCGTTAGGGCCTTCTCCTCATCAATGCGCTTAAAGTCAAAGGCCCTGTCCTTAATTAACCTCTGGATTAGCTTTGAGACATCCTTACCACGCTTGCGCATCTCTGGGTCTTTCATAACTTCACCCATCGAGGCTTTGAAGTCTCTCTTCTCCGCAACTACTTGAGCAACTTTCCACTTCCACTCCTCTGCAGTGTAGATGTAGGCCCTCTTTGCATCTTCAAGCTTTGCCACCTTTATGATTTCCTTAATGTCGTCAATTAGGTTCTTAATGTAGTCTTCTTCAAGTTCTATCGTTTCATTCCACCATTCTTCAACTGGCTCGGGCCATTTGGCCAAGCTTATGAAGCCCTCTCCTCTAAGTCTCTCCCATAACTCTTCACATATATGCGGTGTAAACGGTGCCATTAGTCTAACCCATACATCAGCCAGCTTTCTTAGTGTTGAGCGCTTTGCTTCATCGTCCCTTCCTTCGGTCCTCCTCATGTACCATCTTAGGTCATTCAAGATATTGTAGAAAGCCCATTGGACTGCTGTTCTTGTCCTAAACTCTTCCAATGCCTTGGTTGCGCCTTCAATGGCCTTGTTTAACCTGTGAAGTAGCCACTTGTCAATGTCCATTAGCTCGGCATCACTCTCTTCATATCCTGCAAATTCACTTATCAGGTCGTAAAATCTCTCTATTTGCTTTCTCAGCTTTCCAACCTCTGCTCTCTTCCAGTCAAAGTCACTATCGTGTTCTGCAAGACTCATGATGTAAAGTCTAACTACATCGGCCCCATTCTCTTCTATTGCATCGATGAAATTGAGCACGTTACCTTTACTCTTGCTCATCTTGGTTCCTTCGAGGGTTCCAAAGCCGTTTACCGCTATACCTCTTGGCCAGTGCTCCTTCCTAAAGATGGCCACATGGTTGAATATGAAGAACGTTAGGTGGTTTGGAATTAAGTCCTTAGCAGAGCATCTCCAGTCGAGTGGATACCAGTACTCGAACTCTTCTTTCATTTCCCTCAGGACTTCCTTTGGAATGCCTGTTTTCTCGCTCAGTTCTTCTTCCCTAGTTTCACTCTTTTCTTCAAGGAATAGATAGTCAAAAACCTCTGGGACTAGCTGCTCTCCTTTAATCCCGTACTTGTTTATGGCTCTTGATATTGTGTAGTATGCCATGTAAATCGTTGAATCGCTAAGGCTCTCAATCACCCACTCTGGATCCCATGGAAGAGGAGTACCTAAGCCAACTTTCCTCGCACAGGCTTTCTTGTCAAGCCACTCTAAAATAGCCTCAAATTGTGTTCTCCTTGATTCTGGGAAGATTTTCATGTTTGCCAAAGCCTCTCTTGCTTTTTCTTTCCACTCTGGGTTGCCATAGTCAATGAACCACTGATCATGGATTATTTTCACCACTGCTCTGTTTCCAAATCTTGAGATAACGTTCTTATCAGAAAACTCGTACATTCTGTCAGCAGTTCCTTTTTCAGCCATGTCCTTAGCTACTAAGTCCTTCACTTCACTAACTGGCTTTCCTTTATAGGGTTCTATTTTAAAGATACCTCTGTGGTATTCGGCCTTGTAAATATTCTTTGTTGCTTGTTCGAGTTTCTCTACATCGTTTTGACCTTCAACACCTAGTTTTTGGGCCTCTTCAACTGCAGGAAATTCTCCATAACCCTCTAGCTCTATCAGAGAGATATAAGTTATATTTTCAACTATTCTCGGATCTATATCATATTTCATCAACAGCTCAGTGTTTTTCTTTATGTCCTCCAAAGCCGCGTGGTCAAAAGGAGCGTGTGCTGGAACACTCATGACAACCCCAGTGGCATTATCTGGATCTACAAAGTCTGCCGGTAGGATAATTATCTCATCCTCAGTAACAGGATTTTTAACCCATTTTCCAATTAGTTTCTCACCTTTGAATTCCTCTAAGATCTCGATCTCTTTATCTTGGAAGCTCAACTTGTAAGCGGCTTCTTTGCTTATTATCCAAACTTCCTCCATGTCTTTGTTCTTGATTTTTGCTTTCACATATGTTGCTTCTGGATTCAACCACATGTTTGTTACTCCATATACCGTTTCAGGTCTTAATGTGGCTGCTGGTAAGTAAGCAACCTCGCCGTTTTCTTCAAGGATGAACTTTATCAGAACATAGTCCAATATTTGAACATCTTCCCCCTCAATTAAGTCATGATCTCCCAAAGGAGTTCCAACTATTGGATCCCACCTAACGTAGTGGGTCCCCTTAACCACCAAACCTTTCTCCTTTAATCTCAAGAACTGCCATTCTATGAACTTGCTGAAGGGCGGGAAAAGAGACGTAGTATGGAACTCTCTGCTCCAATCAACACTAAAACCTGCTCTAATAAATGTTTCCCTTGCAGCTTTCATAAAATACTTTACTATGTTCACTGGATCCTCAAAAGTCCATAGAATCTCTTCTGGAACTTTATAAACGTCCTTATATACGTATATCGTTTTGGGATCTCTGTGCTTTATTCGTTCAGCAATACCTACTATTGGAGACCCCGTTATGTGCCACGCCATTGGGAACAAAACATTGTATCCCTGCATCCTCTTGAACCTTGCAATCACGTCTGGTATTGTGTAAGTTCTTGCGTGTCCAACGTGCAGGTGCCCAGATAAGTAGGGAAACGCAACCGTTATGTAGAATTTTGGCTTCTTCTCATCTATTTGTGGCTCAAATGCCTTTTTCTCTAGCCATTTGCTCTGCCATTTTTCCTCAATAGCTTTGAAATCTACCATACTCTAACCTCCTTGGGTTGTTAAAAATGCCTTTTAAAAGAGTTTGCCCACACCAAAAAGAGCTGGAGTCAAAGCTAGGGGGTAAGCTAATAAAGTCAGCGTAAGAGGAATGCCAGACTATGGAGAACTCGATCCCCCCTCATAAGCATCGGGCTTTATCTTGACATTAGGATATTTAAATCTTTTGGAATATCATTTCTATCCTCTTCCTCTAACGAAGATATGAGAACATGAAAATTCAGGCCTTGCTCTTTAGGACAGAAGAGAAAAGTAAATGCCCTTAGGGAAGTGCCTCTGCGTCAGGTTCTTTTTTTCTATTTTCAAAGTCTTCAAAGACTGCTTTTGAATACCTTGTTACAAACAGCACAACGGAAATGAAGGTCAAAAATGTTAGGGCCAAAGCTATTTCATGAGCAGGCGCATTGTCAAGTAGTATGCCGACAAGACCATAACCTATAGGGACTATGCCTTGTCCCATGACCTCAATAACAGAAAATACTCTTGCCCTATATTCTGTAGGAACAAGCTGTTGGAACTCTACATTTATTGGAGTATTTACAAAAGCATTTGAAGCTCCCATGAAGACTGAAACGATGGCAATGGCAGCAAACATTCCCCAGCTTGGACCTGAGAAAAATGCTATGCTCTGAGGGAACATCAACAAAGCGAACACAAAGAGGAGAAGAGTTTCAAAAATCAGACCCTTAATCAAAAGATTTTCTGCCTTTTTATTGGCAAAGAAGGCTCCAAGAAGGATATTTCCAAGGAGTATACCTCCCATAAATGATGTCTCTAAAAGACCATACTGCTCTGCAGTAAATTTAATGACCACTCTCATTACATAGGGATAAAGAACTGCAAATATGGGAGCTGCGAGAAAATTCACTACCAAAGCAAAGCTCATCAGGGTTAGAATCCCTCTTTGCGTCTTTATATACATTAGACCTTCTTTTAAACCTTCAACAATTTCTCCAACGTTCGTTATGTTTTTCACTTTTTGTTCATATTTTATGAATAACTCACTTATCCCCGAAGCTATAAATGAGATCCCATTTATTAGAAACGCTGCCATTATGCCCCCAATCCCATAAATTATTCCTCCAAGAGCAGGACCAACTATATACGCAGTGCTATTAAGGCTCATTAAGATTGAATTCGCTCTCATCAATTCATCTTTTTCTACTATATCCGGTAGCATCGCACTTGTTGCTGGCCCAAAAAGGGCATTCATGATTGAAATAACAAATTGAACCACAAAAAGAACAGGGATAGTTACCAAATTTCTCAAAGCTAGAAGGGCTAAGATCAATATAACCACACCTCTTCCAAAATCCATCCAAACCATTATCCACTTTCTATTGATTCTATCTCCCAAAACACCGGCTATTGGGTAGAGAAGTAAACGAGGGAGCATTGAAATTATCATGAAAGTCCCCATTATTGTACCAGAGCCTGTCAAATCCAAGATAAATAATGGCAGTGCTACGTCCTGTACACCACTTCCCACTAGTGAAACAAAACGTCCCATTGCATAGAGCCAGAAGTTTCT
>NZ_JXCG01000025.1 GCF_001317345.1 Thermococcus sp. EP1
TATCAATTGGGGCAATTGGCAACTCAGCCATTCATAACACCTCCTGGGAAAATTCTTCATTCTTATTTTTGGAATTAAAGGTATATAAAGCTTTCGATAAACGGGCCTATTTTTGACCTTTTTATCCTTTGTTGCCTTATGGTCTCATAGAAACTGTTGAGTGAAGAAGTCATATTGGTCATATTTGATAACAATTTTCCTATATAAACAATTGACGAAATTTAGCTTCTCCCCTAGGTGAGCCCAGTTATTCTTCTAACTCGCATTCTAATGTTATTAGTTATGAATTAACTGCTTTATCAATGCTCACTCTATCAATGGAAATCCTTTAGTTTTTGAATATCATATCTCTGGGACTTAAAAACTTCCCTCCTTTAAGGAGGAATTAATCGGGTATTTATCAAACTCTCATCCACAAGAAATATAAAGAGTTAGTACCAAAAAATAACTTAGTCAAGAATGTTTTGGGGTGAAAAACTATGGGGTTGTTTGACAAGATCATCAAAAAAGAAGAACCAAAGAAAGAACTTGGAGCGGGTAGGAAAAGGGATGTTAAACATGAAGTCGAAGTTATTCCTCTGGAAGAAGATCTTATAGCAAAAACGATCACCGAACCAGAGATTAGATACATAAAGAAAATTGTTGTTACTAGTTACAGTGATTTGGAGAAAATTTCTGAGGAAATTCAAATGGGCAATATTATTATTGCAGATTTAACTCCTCTGGAATCAAAACCTGAAGTACTGGCTAAGGTTGTAGAGCAGATAAAGGGGATTACTCAAGCTCTTGGTGGAGAAACCGCAAAGATAGCTAAACATGAAATTAAGATATTAATAACCCCTCCTGATATTAAGATCTACAAAGGCTGATGGGTTCTCTAACCTTTATAAACCCCCTCTTCTTTTTAGTTGTGGTGAGTTAAAAATGAGTGAGATTCATGAAATTAGATTAGGTGATTGTCCTATTTGTGGTGGGAAGAATACTCTAAAGGCTTTGAATCATATTCACGAAATACCTTATTTTGGGAAAGTCATGGAATCCACGATAATCTGTGAGGAATGTGGATATAGGAATGCAGATGTCATGCTTTTGGAGGAAAAAGAACCAAGAGTGTATGTGGTTAAAGTAGAGGAGGAAAAGGATCTCTTTACAAGAGTCGTGAGGAGCAAAAGTGGTACAATTGAGCTTGAGGAAATAGGGATAAAAATAGAGCCAGGTCCTGCAAGTCAAGGTTTTGTTAGTAATGTGGAAGGAGTTCTTGAAAGGGCTAGGGAGACACTTTTAATGGCTAAGAGATTTAAACAGCAGGAGAATGATGAGGAAAGTGTTAGAAAAATCGAGGAAATCTTGAGTTACATTGCGGAGGTAAAAGAGGGTAAAAAGCCTCTTACAGTAAAAATCATGGATCCGTTTGGAAACAGTGCACTAATAGGAGAGAAAGTTAAAAGTAGGCTCCTCACCAAGGAGGAACTAGAAAAACTAAGTACCGGACCTTATATAATCTACGATCCAGAAAAGGGAGCTAGATAAAACGTATCTCTCTGGCCATAAGATCTTCAAAAAGGGCCTTTACCCAGGATTGTCGACTTTTAGTGGAGAGATGGATAATTCCTTCCACATGTACACCGTAAAGGTCTTTCATTTTTCCCCTTGTTAACGGTTCTTGAAATAAAAATGGCTTTTCCACAGTGAATGCGTATCCATATTCTTTAATATAAGCTTTCAGCCACTTTTTGCCCTCTTCCTCTCCATAGACAAATGCAAGGCCACTGCTATCTTTTGTGAGTTCCCATAATGTCTCAAAATCTGCCTTGATAACTTCTCCTACTTCAAAACCTCCAACTATGCTTCCTCTCTTGGTTAAGGCTTGATCTTCATTGAGTCCTAGCTTTTCAAGAGTTTTCCTTAGAATGTTCAAGTTGCCTCTTGCAATATAAAGAAAGATGGTATCACCTTCCTTGAAAATAGGCTTTTTCCTAATTTCATGATATTTTAGTCCCCTAAAGATTAGTTCACCGTAAACTTGATGGAGGGCTATAACGTGTTCCATACTTTCACCGAAATCAAAAATCAAGGAAGCTATTATAAAGATTTGTGTTAATTATCAATAACTTTATTCTACAGATCTCTCATTAATCTAAAAAGTGAAGTCTTTATGTATTCTAATTGCTCTTATAATGTCTCCAACAACTCCTGAAGCAGTTTCTTTTATGCCGGCTCCGGAGCCTTTAATAATTAGTTCCCCAAGCAAGTCTGTTTCTATTATTACAATGTTTGAGGTTCCATTTACTGCAAGTGGGCTATCTATGGGAATCCTTGTGGGCTTCACTTCTATTTTTCCATCTTCTATGGATGCTAATAATCTAAATGGCTCTCCTTTTTTCTTGGCCATTCTAACTTCATCCTCTGAGAGGGACTCTATCCCCTCTATCCGAACTTTGTCGAAGTCTATTGGGCGAAAGGCCAGATTATGTAAGATTGCTGCTTTATACGCAGCATCTATTCCTTTTAGATCTCCAGAGGGATCTCTCTCAGCTATTCCTAGTTCTTGTGCTCTTTTAAGAGCTTTCTGAAAGTCCATGCCATTTTCAATAGAGTTTAGTATAAAAGTAGTTGTTCCATTAAGGACTCCGAGGATTTTTATCACTGAATCTGCAGGTATGCCAGTTCTTAAGAGTGTTATTATGGGAGTTCCTGCCATAACCGTTGCTTCAAAGAGATAGGGAATACATTTTTTGTGAGATACACTGATTAAATCATTGTAATAAAAAACTACAGGGGGCTTGTTTGATGTTACAACGATTTTACCTGCTTTTAGGGCTTTTAAATGCCATTTTCCTGCATTTGGGTCATTTGTAACGTCTACTACTATGTCACTCTCTATCTCTTCAACGACTTCATTTGGGCTTAGAGAGTATATCTCATATTCTTGTCCCCAAAATTTAAGTGAGCCAAAGCTTCTCTTAACCTCAAGAGCCTCTTCAAGATTTATCCCCTCAGAGTTCCAGAGTGTGGCGCTAGAATCAGAAATACTAACTACTTTTATCTCAGTTCCATATTTTTCTTTAAAATATCTGTTTTTAGCATAAAGAACCTCTGCTACCCCTTTTCCAACATTTCCAAAACCAATAATGGAAAGGGAAATAGAATTCATCTTGCATTCACTATGGCCTTCAGTAAGTCAATATCTCTAATAAGCCCTATTATCTCCCCCTCTCCACGTATTACAGGGAGTTGCTCTATGTGTTCTTGGGTCATTATATTTGCTACTTCATATACGCTCATATGAGGAGTTGCTAGTTTCAGCTGGGTTGTCATTATTTCTTCCACAGGCTTCTTGGGAAGCTGGAGTTCAGATTTCTCGAATAAAAGTACAGGATGGCTCTCTAAAATCCACTCCTCCTCGCTAGACGCTGCAAGTTCTGCAGTTTTCATGACTCTAACTACTTCACTATCTTTGAGTAGGTCGGTTTCATCAATAATTCCAATGAGACTTCCTTCGTCATCTATTACAGGCAGAGCCATGGAGTTAGAAAGCAGAAGGGCTTTTAAGGCTGCTTTTAATGGAGTTCCTTTCCATACAACACTCACATACTTTTGATAATATGGCTCAATTTCTATGTTTTTCATTTTTTCATTTGTGGATAGATACCTTCTTATTATGTCTCCTACGGTTAGAATTCCTATAACCTTATTTTCTTTGTCTACTATAATAACTCTTCTGTAGCTGTGCTTTAAAATTAGATTAACAGCTTTCTTCAAACTATCATTTGGATGAACTGTGGGAACGTCTCTCTTAACAAGCATTGCAAGTTGATCCTCGTCAGGATGTAAGAGGACGCGTTTAATACTAACTATTCCAACAAGCTCCTTTGTACCTCTTTTAACAACCGGAAAAGACCTAACCTTGTGCCTTTTAAAAAGATCTAGTGCATAATTCCTAGTAGCTGGGAGTTCAATTACTACTGGATCTGGGGTCATGAGACTTTTAACTTTCATTTTCATCACCGCTTTTATGTAGGAAGTGTTTTCACTATTTAAGTTTTTCACTTTTGTGGGTGCGTGTCATCTTCCATTCGTTAGTGTCACAAATAGTTTATCCTTCATGGTCTTTGGCTCTTGTGCTCTTACCGCAAAATTTATAAACTCAATACAGGGAGTTGTTAGTGGTACGGCGGTCATAGCGGCGGGGTC
>NZ_JXCG01000026.1 GCF_001317345.1 Thermococcus sp. EP1
TCGGCAAAGCATCCATATCAGCCCTCAATGCTATTGTTTTTTTGCCTTTTCCAATGTCTGCAAGTACTCCCGTGCCAATGCGCTTTATTCTGTATCCCCATTCTTTCAAATGCTCTTCAACTATTTGAGATGTTCGCTCTTCTTCGTAACCAACTTCAGGGTGCATATGAAAATCTCTTCGCCAGGCAATTATCTCCTCTCTAATCTTAAGAGCTTCTTCAAGAGGGTTCATAATGGTTCACCACTAGTTAGTTAGTTTTTCAAAATATTTAAATCATTTTGGGCCTAAAAAACAAAATTAAGAAAAGAGGGAAGGTTTACTTTTTCTTCTTCTGTTTCTGGCGTATTGCTTGTTCTAGTACCTCATATCCCTTCCTTATCCGTACTACTGCATGTCTCATGTATGGAACTGCCTTGGGAGTGTATCCGATTTCTTTTGCTTGAAGATAGTACTCTTGTGCAATTTGCTTGTATTCTAAGGCCAAGTTTAATGTTTCATTGTCAATTCCAAGTTCTGTTGCTTGGTTATAGGCCGCTTCAAACATATCGAGATACATAAAGTATGCTTCTTCCCATTCTTTGAGTTTTTCAATAATTTCTTTCTGCTCTTCTACTGTTAATATAATGACTTTAAATGTCACCATATCTTCACTGTACTGTCCTGCAAGATTTATGGCTTTTACCCAAACTGTGTATTCGCCTTCAGAGAGTTCATAGAAAGTATACTTATTGCTGCCTACTTTTATCCACGGCCCGTCATTGAGTTTTATTTCGTAATGGTCGATGCCAAGTTTATCTTCGGCTTCCCATATTATTGTAATGTTTGCAGTGGTGTTAGTGTAGAATTCGGCACCATCTTCTGGGGAGGTTATGTTTATTATCGGTTTGCTTATGCCACCAAGAGCGTAAACGCTAAAGTGGTCTACAACTGCCCATACGTAATTCTCTTCACTATTGACTCCAGCATCGTATACAAATGGGCCGTTTGGAATTGTACTGTTGATATAGTCAGTGACCCTAACCCAGGCACTGCCGTTCCAGTAGTAAAGGCTTAATGTGCTCTCGTCAATGGTGCCCAACTCAGCCTCATCATAACTGACCTTTAAAGTATATTTCTCCACGATATCTTCTGTGGTTGTGTTCTCATCAGTCGTCGAAATATCTACTATGACATATTTTACTGCGGCTACTGATTGGGTTTCATTTTCAGTAGTATTAGCCACTACAGGGGCAACAGCAAGGCTACTGGCATTTTCATTGAGGATATCTTCCTCATTTGTGGTGATTGTAGCGTTGATGACAATCTGTGTCTCGTTAGAAATTGCGGTTTCGTTAACGTCGATATTTAATTCTAAATCTTCTTCCTGAACCGTCACATTACTTGTGGTCTCATTCACTGTGATGGTCTCGAGTATAGTCTTTTGTCCATAGAACTCCATTGAGAGCTCATTGGTATTGCCCCACTTGTCCACACTCTTTACAGTAACAGTGTAAGTGCCTACGTCAGAGACATTGTACTCATAAGAGTAAACACCCACTGAGGGATCGAAGGTTTCGGTGAGTATAGTACCATTAGGTTCTTCTATGGTGAGAGTTACCTCTGTTATTTGGCTTTCGTCGGTAACCATCCACGAAATCACTGTTGAATTACCAACTTCTATTATGCTCGGGTTTATTTCAAAGTCCATGATGGTCGGTGGGTTATAATCACCCATGCCAATCATTTGTTTGATTTCCTCCAGGGTAAATGGATATGTTGGGTCTCTGAAGGCCCTCAATTCGAGTATCAGATCATCTGGATCATAGTAATCTAAATAGAATGGGCCGTTGCTTATTACAGCATGACCCTTGCTGTTAATCCAGTTGAGAATTGCATCATAACCTGTAGTTGGATCGCTAACATCACCAGCAATTGCTGATGGAACTGAGTTACTTGCTTTTAATACTTCTACGACCTTTCTTAAATCGCTGACATGCATTGAGTTCAATAAGTCTAACCATGTTCCATCTTCGGAGTTGAAGGAGTATATTGTTTCAATGCCATAAGTATTTGCCTTAGCGACGAGTTCGCTCATTGCATAGTAGAGTTGCCATGGCATTAAAGGCCAGAAGACGTTCATGTTGGCAGTAACGTCATCTGCAGTTGGATGTACATTGTCGGTATAAACCACGTAAGTATCATTATCGATCCATTCAATGCCCTTAATATTTGCGAGAGTGCTTTGCATCCGAGAAGCGAGCTTGTCGTCATAGTATGGATCATTTTCACTATCTTTATTTGCCCATTCGTAATAGAATGCTATTATATACTTAACATCAGCTATGCTCATAGGCTCTCCATCATGCCAGTTGCTTAATTTGCAATTGTACGTTATCTTAGCTTTAGCAGGCTCTCCTGTGTGGACAGCGACCCATTGATCAGTTGTTGAGTTGTAGATTACTGCAGTGCTTGGGACTGTGATATTGCTCCTCTCTATGGTATATTCACATCTGACTGGAATATATGTGCCTGTAGTAAGGTCTGGATAAAGTGCGAGATCAGAAACTACTCTCCATGTAGAAGTACTATAAACATCTTGAATGCCTCCAATCGGATTAAATGCGGTCATAAAGAGCTCTCCGGTTATTGGGTATTCTCCAACTCTTACAACTTTGTCTGAGGTTTCTGCGGTTATGAGGCTCCACCTTGTCCATAATCCTGAAGAAACGTCTGCGGCAATGTTAAGGACCCTGTCTTTGTTGACTGGGAAGTATTCCCATGTTTCAACTAAGAAGACTTTTTGTGAGTCTCTTACACCGAGGGCCATTGAAATCTTCTGGAGGTCCCAGT
>NZ_JXCG01000027.1 GCF_001317345.1 Thermococcus sp. EP1
AACTTGTATAATGATTTCTACACCCCCCAAAACCCCAAAAAGAACCAGAAAGTGAACTAAAGCTATGGCCATAAATCCAATTGCAACTGACTTTTCTTCCACACTTAAAAGGGCCATTCCCACAAAATATGCTCCCATCAGAAAAAAGAAGAGAGAAACAATAGGCTTAATTCTCATTTTCATGGCCTCCTAGTCATCTCACAACTTTCCAAAGATCATTAAAATCCCAAACAGGATAAAAAGCAATCCTGCCCCCTTATGAATAACCTCTAATGGCAAGGCATCTCCAATTTTGTCTCCAACAAAGGCTCCTATGAGATTCACAAAGGCTAACCCCAATATGGCCCCAAGAAATGCTTTCATCCACCCATATTTGGAAGCAAATGCCATAGTAGCTAACTGTGTCTTATCACCCAATTCTGCAAGAAATATCGCAATAAAAACATAAAAAATTTCCTTCATTTGTTATCACCCTAAATAAAACTAATTAAAGAGCCTCAAGGGCCTTTTTCATCCGTGATATTGCCTCCAATAGATTTTCTTGTCTTGTAGCATAGCTTATTCTTATGTATCCCTCACCATTGGGACCAAATGCCGTTCCTGGAATTACTACTACTCCAGCTTTATCTAAAAGCCATTCTGCGAACTCTTCACTTTTCATTCCAGTCTCTTTTATATTAGCAAAGACATAAAATGCCCCCTTAGGTTTAAATGCCTTTATGTATGGAACTTCTTTCAACTTCTCTAAAACAAGATTCCGTCTCTTCGCGTATTCTTTTTTCATATTTTCTACAGCCTTCCAGCTTGCTTCTTCCCTAAGTGCAGCAACACCAGCAATCTGGACAAATGAAGCAACATTTCCAATGATATAAGCATGGAGCTTTATCATGTCTCTGATGATCTCTTCAGGAGCAATTGTAAAGCCCAAACGCCACCCAGTCATAGCAAATGTTTTTGAAAAACTGTTTGCAAGTATTGTGTTATCTGGAGCATACTTTATCATCGGTATATGCTTTGCCCCATCATAAAGGAAATGCTCATACGGTTCATCACTAAGAATATAAATGTTATAGTCTTGAGCAATATCTGCAATAGCCTTAGCTATATCTTCATCTAGAGTTGCCCCAGTAGGATTGTTTGGGTAGTTGAGAACTATCATTCTTGTTTTCTTGGTGATCAGCTCAAGGAGCTCATCCGGGTCAGGTTGGAAATCATTTTCCTCTCTCAGTGGCAATCTAACAGCCTTTGCCTCTGCTACCTTTGCATCTTCAGCATAACACACAAATGCTGGATCAGGAATTATCACTTCATCCCCATCCTCTAATAAACTCTCAAATGCAAGATAAGTGGCCTCATAAGCCCCAGCAGTTATGAGAACATTTTGAACTGGGATCTCAATGCCATGATGATCAGCATAATACTCTGAGATTGCATTCCTTAATTCTGGGACCCCTGCATTAGGAGTATAATGAGTCCACCCTTCATCAAGTGCTCTTTTTGCAGCATCTTTTATGTTTTGAGGAGTATCAAAATCGGGTTCACCTATCCCCAAAGAGATTACATTTTCCATTTTCGAAGCTCTTTCAAAGAGCTCCCTAATCTTTGACCTTTGAATTAGATTTATACGATTTGCCACAAAATACTTGTGCTTCCTATAACGCATGATTCATCCCCCCAGATGGCATTTATGAGTGAGGAAGAGTTCTTATAAATTTATCGAAAAGAAAGCTTCAATTTTAGGCACAGAAATACAAAAATTTTCAAAATTATGGTTATGAATACACATGTTAGACAATATTAAAGCACATCCACCAAAGCAGCACGCTCAAAAAGCTCTTTTACTTTTTCTTCCTCACAATCTACAATTGGGAGTTCCTTTGCAGATATTTTTGTGATTATATCCCTCAAATCCTCCTCTGCATGTTCTCCAATGGCCACAAGGAAATTTTCTCCTTCTTTCGCTCCAACTTGTGATATGGCATCTTTTATCTGAAGTGTTCCACTTGCTCTCAGGAGAATTTCCCCCTTAACAGTCTTGGCTTTATTTGTGCCTCTTTCAAAAGATTTTAGTGCTAATATTGTAGCAAATGTTACTTGTTCCCAACATTTAGTATTCAATATCTGAACATTATTAGGAAGTATTTCAAAAATTGAAGTAATATTTTCAATCAGAATTTTTGCAATTACAATCCTCTTATTATTGTATCTCAGCACTTTCATTACATCCCCCAAAAGTGATTTATTCGTTATTTATTAAAGTTTTTGTTTATACAGAATTGTGTAGTCATTTAAAAAATTTAATTTTACGGCCTATTTTTTAAAAATTTTTTGAAATTAATAATATGATAGTATTAAATCACAGACAAAAAGTATTTAACTAATTAAAACAACATATTCATTAGCTACGCTCATGTATAGGTGAGACTACCATGGCCAAAATGAAAATCATCAGTGTACAATTACCACAAGGACTCATAAATGCCCTTGACAGTTTAGTTAGGAGGGGAGTCTACCCTAACAGAAGTGAAGCAATTCGAGAGGCCATCAGAGAACTAGTAAAAAAAGAACT
>NZ_JXCG01000028.1 GCF_001317345.1 Thermococcus sp. EP1
AATGCGCAGGTTTTGATCTTCACAAAGCTGGAGAGGAGGGAAAACTTTACATAATTGATCTTTTTGGTTCTAAGTACGGAATCCCTTCTAAAAAGCCGTACATCCTCCAAATACCAGATTGGAATAATGACACTGGAATTGCAAAATTGATGAATGTGTATAGGGAGTTAGGTTCTAGAATTCCTAAGGATGTGTTAGTGGTGGCTCTTTTAGCTACTACCGAGGGAACTTATCATGAGTTTGGTTATAATATGATGGACAAGATAATTAGGGCCTCAACTGCAACTTTGGAAAAAGAACCTTTAAACACTCTCAGGATTATTACAATCGCACTCTTGAACATGAGTGCTGTTCCAGAGCATGTTACTGCTTGGCTTTTCAGTCTGAGCGACCAAGTTATAGAATTCGTTTCTCATGTGGGTCCATTGGGTTTAGAGGAGACAATATTAGTGCCTAAATCTGTAATTCCAGAGTTTATGCCACGCCATTACAGAATAAAACTATCAAAAGAGCACTTCATCAAAATCTTTTAATGCTCCTTTTTTCTTCATGATGCCAAATTACGGGAGAATACAAAGCCTTGATCTAACTCCACAAGCATCCGCATGAGGCCTTAGGACAAATAGTTTTTCAGAGTTGGATTACCAAACTCTGTTCTCCAAGCAATTTTCCAGTATAACAATCATAAAACCAAACTTCTATCTTTGCTCCCTCTCCAGGATTTAATTTTATATTATCAAGATCTTTATCAACTGTTACTGCTCCATTTTTGGGTAGATATCTCCATCCTAAGTCGACTTCACTTGATTTTGAGGAAGATAATATTGTGGCCTTTCCACATACTTTAACAGGTGAGTTCCCCCTATTGGTCACTTGGACTTGAAAGCCGTCTAAATAGTAGGTTGTCCCCCCAATCCAAGAATCTTTATCTATTTTTGGTATTATATCCCCCACGAGTATTTTGGGTTCTTCAAACAGTTTGAGAGTTTTCTTATAGACTACTTTGTCTTCTGTTGGATCGTAGAGGATAAGTGTGTATTCACCAAGCTTAAATGGGGCCTTATAAAATGAGAAACTTACAAGTTCCTTCTCATCCAATAAGTCCTCCTTTAAAATTTTCACCTTGCCAACCGTCGCTCCATGTGGATCACTTAATATAACTGTAAGATTTCTAGGAGGTCCTTCTATAATTAAGTTAAGTGTGGGGGTTCTATTACTCCAAAAGTATTCCACATAATAATTATACTGTCCAAGCAATTTCTGAATACCAGAGGATGGTATTTCCGTATTGGGAGCATCCTCCTCTACAATAGGATTGTTTTGTGTTTTTGAATATGGAATCCATCCTTGCCATACCGATACTGCAACAGTTATCATAATTATGAGGATTGCCCAAATAATCCCCTTGGCTATTCCCTTCATAGAGGCTCCCTTTACTTACTAATCCTTTAAACGTTATTAGCTTTTTTATGAAGATGTCCTAAGCTGCTCTTAGTAGAATGTTAGGCCTCATTATTTTTGATAAATAAACAAGTGTAGGGATAAACCCTTCATTACTAAGATATTCTTAGCATGAACAACCCAAAAATCTACCTAACTTGAACCCCGAACTTGACGGCCAAGAAATTGTGATTTGATTTACTTCATAATCCCCACCTTTTTTCTTTTAGATATTAAAAAGCAAGATTATCGCGGTTATTGGTAGTTTTGTTGGATCAAGGCCTATCCCAGATATGCTGAATGGATCCACAAACATTGCCAGCACTTGCACTTGTAGCTGGACTATTGACATGAAATCTTTCTCTGGCTGGATATCTTTTACTTTGGTTAAAACTAAAAACTTAGAAGTTATAAGTTCTTATCTCCCGTAGAGCCAAAATTAAGAAAAGAAAAGTCAATTACCAGTTGGGTATGAAGTTATAGTCAATCCCTCTGACAGCAAGTGCTTAAAAGAAAAAAGTAAAATCCAATTTTCCAAAAAGTATTTAACTCTCTTTAGATTATCATCTATTAGTTAAGATGAGTATCTACATCGCTGGTGCCTAACATGGCATATGTAATTGAAACCAAAGACCTTACAAAATTCTTTGGAAAGAGAAACATAATTTATCATCTAAATCTTAAAGTCCCTAAAGGTGTAGTTTATGGTTTCTTGGGTCCTAATGGAGCAGGAAAAACAACCACAA
>NZ_JXCG01000029.1 GCF_001317345.1 Thermococcus sp. EP1
TATACTCGCTATCTCATCCTCCATCTGGATACTAACTCCATCAACAAGTGGCATATAAAGTGACATGGCTTCAAAAATTTCACTAGCTGGTGTTATCGGATAACCAGCGAAAAATCTACATCCCGCCAGAATTGCGGCTCTTGATATTGCTTCATCACCTTGGATAAAGTCTGCAGCACCTACTGGAAATGGATATCTCATTTTAATCCCTCCTCATAACCTATCCTAAAAGCTTTTAGGTTAATTTCTTCAGTTCCTCTTGGAACCCGCCTTCTTATAGCCTCTTCAACGCTTTCCTTTTTAACGACATTTGTTTTTGCAACTAAATAGCCCAATGCCACCATATTGACAGTTAGTGCTAAACCAGTGCTCTCTTCTGCAATTCTAGTAAATGGAACACCTATATAATCCCTATCAGGATGTACTAGCTCCGTGTCAACTATTAAAAGGCCATCCTCTTTAAGTGAACTTTTTGTTGAGTTATAACCAAGTTGAGCAAGTGCAAGTAAAACATCTGCTTTGGTTACCATTAAATCATAAATGGGCTCTTCTGAAATTATGAGATCTGCTATAGAGTGACCTCCTCTACTTTGGGAGCCATAATCCTGAGTTTGGATAACATTAAGGCCCTCTATGGCAGCAGCTTCCCCTAGGATAACCCCTGCTAGTATTACGCCCTGCCCACCGAATCCAGCTATTCTAATCTGCATTTTTATCACCCAACCCATACTGCTTAGCCACTTCTTCGATAAGGAAGTTAAGTTCTTCTGTGAACTCAGGTTTTTCTCTATTCACAAGTTCTCCAACTATGATCTTTCCTTCAAGTTCCTCTGGAGAAAGTGTCTTGGCTTTACTTATGGGAACACTATTCTTCTGGAACCACCTAAGCATCTCTGCTGGTGTTTTCATCCTATTTCTTCTTCCAAATTGAACTGGACACTGCGAAATTGCCTCAACAAGGGAGAAGCCTTTTACAGTTAGGGCCTTTTTTATACTCTCAATTAATTGGTAGACATGAAAAGTTGTCCATCTCGCTACGTAAGACGCTCCAGCAGAGGCCACGGTTTCTGCTATTTTTAATGGATGCTCAACGTTCCTATATGGGGTTGTAGTTGTAACAGCTCCAAAGGGTGTTGTTGGAGCCACCTGCCCCCCCGTCATACCATAAATAAAATTATTGACTAAGATCACTGTTATGTCAATGTTTCTTCTAGCAGCGTGAAGAAGGTGATTTCCTCCAATACCTGCCAAATCACCATCACCACTTATAACAACCACTTTTTTGTCCGGTAAACCAACCTTAACTCCTGTTGCATATGCTATTGCTCTTCCGTGAGTTGTATGTAATGTATCAGCTAGAAAGTAGGGAGAAGCTATCCATGCAGAGCATCCTATTCCACTCACAACAACTAAATCCCGCGGATCAATTCTAAGTTGATCAATTGCATTTGCGAAAGCGTTTAGTACAGTGCCTCCCCCACAGCCAGGACAGAGAGCCGTAGGAAGAGCTTCCTTTCGGAGGTATTTTGCCATTTTATATTTAGTATAAATTTCTTTTGCCATACACATCACCTTTAAATATCTCCACATCTACCATCAATTAGCGATGATGAATATCTAATCCGCCGAACGGTGACGAGAACGCTCGGCTGAGCTTTCTATCTCTTTTAAAATTTCTTCCGTTGTTAATGGAACACCACCAATTTTGTTCACGCCTATAACTGGCACTTCCTCCCTCACAAACCGTTGCACTTCAAGAATCATCTGTCCAAGATTCATCTCTGGCACGAGAATTGTTTGTACATTTTTAGAAAGCTCTTTAATTCTTCTTCCAGGGAAAGGATGTACGGTTTTCGGAACAAACAGACCCACCTTTATTCCCTTTTTCCTAGCCTCTATCACTGCCCCAAGAGAGGGTCTTGCGCTAACTCCCCAGCTCACAAGTAAAATGTCTGCATCTTCAGTATAATACTCCTCCCACTTCTGAATCTCACTCTCATGAACCTCTAACTTCTTGTGAAGTCTCCTTACTAAGCGATCGTGAACCTCTGGAGTATAAACATCCCTAAGACCGCTTTCTTTGTGTGTTGAACCGGTGACATGAGTAAAGTAGCCATTTCCAAAGAGGGGCATTGGAGGAACTAAGTCTCCGTGAATATCTCCAAAAG
>NZ_JXCG01000030.1 GCF_001317345.1 Thermococcus sp. EP1
TTTGTGCAAATGAATGCCCAACAAAAGCAATAAGCATGGTAAGAGAGGAGAAGTGAGGTGATAAAATGCCAAAGAAAGTTGTAAGTGGAAATTATGCGGCTGCTTATGCGGCGAAACATGCGAGAGTTGAGGTTGTAGCCGCTTACCCTATCACGCCTCAGACTTCAATTATTGAAAAAATAGCTGAGTTTATAGCTAATGGAGAGGTCGAAAATCTTCAATATGTCTCAGTTGAGAGTGAGCACTCAGCAATGGCTGCTTGTATAGGTGCCTCAGCGACGGGAGCAAGGACTTTCACGGCAACATCTGCTCAAGGTCTCGCTTTAATGCATGAGATGCTTCACTGGGCTGCTGGAGCAAGACTCCCAGTAGTGATGGTGGATGTTAACAGAGCAATGGCTCCACCGTGGAGTGTTTGGGATGATCAAACAGACTCTCTTGCCCAAAGAGATACTGGATGGCTTCAATTTTATGCTGAAAACAACCAAGAGGTCTACGACGGTGTACTAATGGCATTTAAAATTGGTGAACATGAAAAAGTCAACCTTCCAGTAATGGTTATTGAAAGTGCATTTATCCTAAGTCACACTTATGATGTAGTTGATATGCCAAACCAAGAGGAAATAGATGATTTCCTCCCACCAAGGAAGCCTCTCTATACATTGACAGACTTTGAAAACCCATTCTCAGTTGGTGCACTAGGTACTCCAGCTGATTACTACGAATTTAGATATAAGATTGAAAAAGCCATGGAAAACGCTAGAAAGATCATTAAAGAAGTTGGTAAGGAATTTGGAGAAAGGTTTGGAAGAGATTACAGTCAGATGATAGAGCTATACAGAACAGAGGATGCAGAGATCGTTTTCATGGGTATGGGGTCTCTAATGGGTACTGTTAAAGAGGCCGTTGATGTTCTTAGAAATGAGGGATACAAGGTAGGAGCTGCAAAGGTCCGCTGGTTCAGACCATTCCCCAAGGAAGAACTTTATGAGTTGGGCAAAAACGTGGAAGGGATAGCAGTCCTTGATAGAAACTTCTCATTTGGACAAGAGGGAATTCTCTTCAATGAAGCTAAAGGTGTTCTTTACAACACTGATGCAAACCCAATAATGAAGAACTACATTGTTGGACTTGGCGGAAGGGACTTAACAGTGAATGACGTGAGAGTAATTGCCAAGAATATGAAAGAAATAATTGAAAAGAAGAAACTGGATAGGGAAATCGAATGGTACCACTTAAAGAGGTGAGAAGAATGGAACTTCCTGCTGAGGTGAAAAAGAAATTAACACTCCCTGCTGAGGAACACTTTTACGCTGGACACACGGCTTGCCAGGGTTGTGGAGCCTCTTTAGGGTTAAGGTATGTTTTAAAAGCTTATGGGAACAAGACAATATTCACAATACCTGCATGTTGTTCAACAATTATAGCAGGTCCGTGGCCTTATTCGGCTTTGAATGCTCCTCTATTCCATACAGCGTTTGAGACTACTGGTGCGGTTATAAGCGGTATTGAGGCAGCTTTAAAAGCAAAAGGCTACAAAGTTAAGGGTGAAGATGGAATAATGGTAGTCGGCTGGGCAGGAGATGGTGGTACAGCAGATATTGGTCTCC
>NZ_JXCG01000031.1 GCF_001317345.1 Thermococcus sp. EP1
TCATCCACTCCTTACGGAGCATGGACAACCAACACTCCGGGTGGAAAGAAACACTTCGTTGAGAGTAGACCAAAGAAGAAGGTCATTGATATCGTAATAGCTCACAAGCCAGCGTATGCTGCTACAGCTAGCGTTGCTTATCCAGAAGACTTCATGAGAAAGCTCAAGAAGGCCAAGAAGATTAAAGGTCCATCATTCATACAACTCTTTGCCCCATGTCCAACAGGATGGAGGGCACCAACTGACAAGACCATTGAACTTGCCCGTCTAGCAGTTCAAACAGCATATTTCCCACTCTTTGAATACGAAAACGGCAAGTATAAGATAAACATGCCTTCACCAAACAAGGAACCCAAGCCCCTTGAGGACTTCATAAAACTACAAGGAAGATTTAAGTACATGACTAAAGAAGATATTCAAGTACTCCAAGAATGGGTACTAAAAGAATGGGAAGAACTCAAAAAGAAGGCCGAGGTTTTCGGCTGATATTTTTATTTTTACGAAAAATTTAAAGTAAAAATGATATAATTCGCTTGGGGTGGTATGCATGGCTGAAAGTCCGTTCAAAGCTGATATTGAGAGAGTCCAAAAAGAGTATAGTGAAAAGATGACACCTGGAGCAGTAGTCTACATTCCTGGAAGCAGCGTCGTCAACAAGACCGGTGGATGGAGAGTTTTTATGCCACAGTTTGACAAAGATAAGTGTGTTAGATGCTTCCTATGTTACACTCTATGTCCAGAACCAGCTATATATCTAGATGAAGAGAGCTATCCTGTTTTTGACTATGATTATTGTAAGGGTTGTGGAATTT
>NZ_JXCG01000032.1 GCF_001317345.1 Thermococcus sp. EP1
TATAGTAATCACAAACGACGGTGCAACAATTCTTGATGAAATGGACATCCAGCACCCAGCAGCTAAGATGATGGTTGAAGTTGCAAAGACTCAAGACAAGGAAGCGGGAGACGGAACCACGACAGCTGTTGTTATTGCTGGTGAACTTCTGAGGAAGGCTGAAGAGCTTCTTAATCAAAACATACATCCTACAATAATTGTAAAAGGTTATACACTTGCAGCTGAAAAGGCCCAAGAGATTCTCGATAGCATTGCAAAGGATGTTAGCCCAGAGGATGAGGAAGTCCTCATGAAGGCGGCTACAACAGCTATAACTGGAAAAGCCGCTGAGGAAGAGAGAGAGTACCTGGCTAAGCTGGCAGTAGACGCTGTAAAACTCGTTGGTGAAAAAGTTGGTGAGAAGTATCAAGTTGACATTGACAACATCAAGCTTGAGAAGAAAGAAGGCGGAAGTGTCAGAGACACCCAACTCATCAGAGGTGTAGTTATTGATAAAGAGAGAGTTCACCCAGGCATGCCAAGAAAGATCGAGGATGCCAAGATAGCTCTCATTAACGAGGCACTTGAGGTTAAAGAAACTGAGACAGATGCAGAGATCAGAATTACAAGCCCAGAGCAATTACAAGCATTCCTCGAGCAAGAGGAAAGAATGATCAGAGAGATGGTTGACAAAATTGTTGCTACAGGTGCAAATGTAGTATTCTGTCAGAAGGGAATTGACGACCTAGCACAACACTACCTCGCTAAGGCTGGTATATTAGCCGTTAGAAGGG
>NZ_JXCG01000033.1 GCF_001317345.1 Thermococcus sp. EP1
TATAGTAATCACAAACGACGGTGCAACAATTTTGGAGCAGATTGACGTTCAACACCCAGCAGCTAAGATGATTATTGAGATTGCAAAGACTCAGGACAAGGAAGCTGGAGACGGAACAACTTCAGCTGTTGTTATTGCCGGTGAGCTCCTTGCAAAGGCAGAGGAGCTTTTAGACCAGAATATTCACCCAAGCATAATCATCAAGGGTTACACACTCGCCGCTGAGAAAGCCCAAGAAATAATTGACAAAATAGCCATCAGTGTTGAACCTGACAATGAGGAAACTCTCACAAAGATAGCTTCAACATCAGTAACAGGTAAAAATGCCGAGAGCCACAAAGAGCTTTTGGCAAAACTCGCAGTTAACGCTGTTAAGCAAGTTGCTGAAAAACTTAACAACAAATATGTTGTTGATATCGACAACATCAAGCTTGAGAAGAAAGAGGGCGGAAGTGTTAAGGACACTCAACTCATCAGAGGAGTTGTTATTGATAAAGAGAGGGTCCATCCAAGAATGCCAAAGAAGGTAGAAGGTGCTAAGATTGCCCTTATAAACGATGCCTTTGAGGTTAAAAAGACAGAAACAGATGCAAAAATAAACATCACAAGCCCAGATCAGCTTTATGCTTTCCTTGAGCAAGAGGAAAAGATGCTCCAAGAAATGGTAGAGCAAGTGGCCGCCACTGGTGCAAACGTTCTCTTCTGCCAAAAGGGAATCGATGATTTGGCCCAGCACTACCTTGCTAAGGCTGGTATATTAGCCGTTAGAAGGG
>NZ_JXCG01000034.1 GCF_001317345.1 Thermococcus sp. EP1
AAATCCTTCAAATTCACACAAGAGGCATGCCGCTTGAGCCAGATTATGATAAGAGAAATGTTCTTAGAGTCCTAAGAGAACTTAGAAAGAGAGAAACATTTGATAAGGACAAACTAGACTCCATCATGGAAAAAGTTGAGAATGTTAGAGATGAGAGTGAAATTAAAGCGATACTAAAGGAGGAAAGCGATATATATAAGGAAGTTAGGGTAAGACTCATTGATCTCATGCTTGAAGAGTTGGCTGAAAGGACTCATGGATTCGTGGGTGCTGATCTGGCAGCATTGGCAAGAGAAGCTGCAATGGTTGTCTTAAGAAGGCTCATTACCGAAGGCAAAATTAATCCCGAAGAAGAGAAGATACCTCGGGAGGTTCTTCAAGAGCTCAAGGTTACAAAAAATGATTTCTATGAAGCATTGAAGATGATAGAACCATCTGCACTTAGAGAGGTTCTGATTGAAGTTCCTAATGTTAGGTGGGACGATATAGGAGGTCTTGAAAGCGTGAAGCAGGAATTAAAAGAAGCAGTGGAGTGGCCATTAAAATACCCCAAAGCATTCCAAAGATTAGGGATAACTCCTCCCAAGGGTATTTTGCTCTATGGTCCTCCTGGTACTGGTAAGACTCTTTTGGCTAAGGCTGTTGCTAACGAAAGTGAGGCTAACTTTATTGGAATCAGGGGTCCAGAGGTTTTGAGCAAGTGGGTTGGTGAAAGTGAGAAGAGAGTTAGGGAGATCTTTAGAAAGGCAAGGCAGGCAGCTC
>NZ_JXCG01000035.1 GCF_001317345.1 Thermococcus sp. EP1
CGTTTGCAGAATAGATACCATTTAAGTTAATCCCCGGAACATTTGGAAGTTTTGGGGTTCCAGCACCGGTTCCTATAAACACCGCATCGTAGTTCTCGAGAAGTTCATCAAGAGTAACAGTTCTCCCTACTATGTAATCAGTTTTCATCTCAACACCAAGTTTCTTAAGCTTCTCAAGTTCTTTTTCAATGGTGTCATTAGGAAGCCTGAACTCGGGGATTCCATAAACAAGAACTCCCCCGGGTTTATGAAGGGCTTCAAATATCGTAACTTGGTATCCATCCTTGGCTAGTTCAGCAGCGCAGGTCAAACCAGCTGGACCTGCCCCGATAATAGCAACTTTTTCTTTTTTCTTTTCAATTTTTGGAATAATCTCTTGAAGGAGTTCTTCATCTATCCCATGTTCTCGTGCATAATCAGCAACGAATCTCTCAAGTTTCCCAATGTTTATTGGTTCTCCGACTTTGCCCATCACACAAGGAGCTTCACATTGATCCTCTTGGGGACAAACTCT
>NZ_JXCG01000036.1 GCF_001317345.1 Thermococcus sp. EP1
CGTTTGCAGAATAGATACCATTTAAGTTAATTCCTTCCCATTTTACAAACTTTGGAGTTCCAGCTCCAGTGCCTATGAATATTGCATCGTACTCTTCTCTCAGCTCTTCGAATGTAACGGTTTTTCCAACGAGTGTATCAGTCTCAATTTTCACCCCAAGCTTCCTTAAGTTCTCAAGCTCTCTTCTCACGATCTCCTTTGGAAGCCTAAACTCTGGGATGCCATATATTGTAACTCCTCCGGGTTCATGGAGTGCTTCAAAAATTGTTACTTCGTATCCCATCCTGGCTAGTTCAGCGGCACAAGTCAATCCAGCTGGTCCAGCCCCGATAATGGCAACTTTCTTTCCATTGTGTTGTATTTCTTTTATCTGCTCTTCCAAAAGCTCTTGGTCAATTCCATGCTGTCTTGCATAGTCTGCTACAAATCTTTCAAGTTTTCCAATATTTATTGGATCTCCGATTTTACCCATTGTACAAACGCCTTCACATTGATCCTCTTGGGGACAAACTCT
>NZ_JXCG01000037.1 GCF_001317345.1 Thermococcus sp. EP1
AGCTTATGCTTTTCCAGAGTATGACACTCCAATAAAAATCGGAAAGAAGGTCATAGTGATTGGAGCTGGAAACACTGCAATGGATGCAGCAAGAACTGCAAGAAGACTAGGTGCAGAGGTGATCATAGCCTACAGAAGAGGCAAGGAAGACATTACAGCGAGAATTGAAGAGGTCGAACACGCCAAAGAAGAAGGAGTAAGATTTGAATTCTTCTTAAGCCCCATGGAGTTTATAGGAGATGAAAATGGAAGAGTTAAGGCCGTGAAGTTCATGAAAATGAAAGCTCTCGAAGAGAGGGACTCCAGAGGAAAAAGAAAAATAGTGCCTACTGGAGATACTATTGTTTTAGAGGCAGATACAGTCGTCATAGCAATTGGAAAAACAACAAGCAAACTCCTTAGAATGACGATGGCAAAAATAGAAGCTGATGAATATGGAGTAATAAAGGTAGATGAAAAATTGATGACAAATATTCCCGGAGTTTTCGCCGGTGGGGATGCCATTAGAGGTG
>NZ_JXCG01000038.1 GCF_001317345.1 Thermococcus sp. EP1
AGCTTATGCTTTTCCAGAGTATGACACTCCAGTTAAGGTAGGCAAAAAATTTGCGGTTATTGGTGGAGGAAACACTGCAATGGATGCCGCACGTTCAGCCTTAAGACTTGGAGCAGAGGTTTGGATTCTTTACAGAAGAACAAAGAAGGAAATGACAGCACGTATAGAGGAGATACACCACGCAGAAGAGGAAGGAGTAAAGTTCATGTTCCTTGTTTCACCAAAACGCTTTATTGGGGACGAGCATGGTAATCTCAAGGCTATAGAGCTCGAAAAAATGAAACTTGGAGAACCTGATGAAACAGGAAGAAGAAGGCCCATTCCTACTGGAGAAACTTTCATCATGGAGATAGACAATGCAGTGATAGCAATTGGCCAAACTCCCAACAAGACATTCATTCAAAGTGTACCTGATCTTCTAGTAGACAGATGGGGAAGAATAGTGGTTGACGATAAGTTAATGACCTCAATTCCTGGGGTTTTCGCCGGTGGGGATGCCATTAGAGGTG
>NZ_JXCG01000039.1 GCF_001317345.1 Thermococcus sp. EP1
GAGTATAGCGGCGGTTATAGGGGCCTCTTGGACGGGATTTAAGAGTATGACTGCTACTTCTGGTCCTGGGTTCAGTTTAATGCAAGAAAATCTTGGCTATGCTGTATTCACTGAAACTCCTTTGGTTTTAGTGGATGTCCAAAGAAGTGGCCCATCAACAGGCCAAGCCACTAAGGGGGCCCAGGGGGACTTTTTCCAAGCAAGATGGGGAACTCATGGTGATCATCCAATAATTGCGATTTCCCCAACAAGTGTGGAGGACAGTTTCTGGGAAACAATAAGAGCATTTAACTTGAGTGAGAAGTTTAGAATCCCTGTTGTTCTCCTTGCAGATGGAATAATTGGCCATACGAGAGAGCAAATAAGAATTCCAGATCCAGAGGAGGTAGAAATAGTTTATAGAAAGCTTCCAGCTAATGAGGAAGAGTCTAAGTATCCTTTTGGAGATATTCACG
>NZ_JXCG01000040.1 GCF_001317345.1 Thermococcus sp. EP1
TTTCACCAACCCACTTGCTCAAAACCTCTGGGCCTCTAATTCCAATAAAGTTAGCCTCACTCTCAGTCGCCACCGCCTTAGCTAAAAGTGTTTTACCAGTTCCTGGAGGTCCATAGAGGAGAATGCCTTTTGGAGGGTTAATGCCCATAGCTATAAATGCCTCTGGATACTTCAATGGCCATTCTACAGCTTCCCTTAACTGTTGTTTAACCTCTTCAAGACCACCAATATCCTCCCATCTAACATTTGGCACCTCAAGGAGTACCTCTCTTAGAGCAGATGGTTCAACCATTTTTAATGCCTCATAAAAGTCTCTTCTTGTAACTTTGAGCTCTTCAAGGACTTCCTTTGGAATGCTTTCTGCTTCAAAGTCTATCTTGCCTTCTTCAATAAGCCTTCTCAAAGCTGCCATTGCAGCTTCTCTTGCCAATGCTGCCAG
>NZ_JXCG01000041.1 GCF_001317345.1 Thermococcus sp. EP1
GCAAACTAAAACCATTAGGCCCATTCCATGGATTACCTCCCAGTTCTGCAAAGTAGAACTCTAAAGTGTAAGTCTCCCCTGTGTCAAGCATTTTAAATTTAAGTAAATCAAGGTGATTTGGAACAAACACTTTGTTTGTAGCGTAAGTATATGTGCCAGGTCCATGATCATCTCCCTGGGGATCATCAACCTCAATTATTACATTTGTACTTGTTGTGACAGGTATCATTTTCACCACTGCTCTCTTTTGATTTTCGGCATCATAACTGTTTAATTGCTCTTCTTGAGTAGGCTTAAAGCCTTCTGGAGCTAATAGATCATAGACTCTTG
>NZ_JXCG01000042.1 GCF_001317345.1 Thermococcus sp. EP1
TATCAGGCCCATAACCATCCTGAGAACCAACAAGCACAGCCATGTATTCAGGGAGTTTTGGAAGGTACTTCTTTGGAACCTCCACAACTATTGCATTTCTAGCCGGATCAGCGGAGATCTTCATCTCTCCCTGATAATTGGTACCATCTGGCAGTACTATTATGTTTCCATAGTTCCAACCAGCAACTCTAATAGCGAGATCCCATGGATGATCTGAATCTAAATTTACGTTACTTCCTGGTCCATCTGGAAACATCTTTATTGCACTCGTGTTCCCCCCATCTTTGAAGTCAAAGTACGCTTCAATAATCTGCA
>NZ_JXCG01000043.1 GCF_001317345.1 Thermococcus sp. EP1
CAGCTTCTCTTGCCAATGCTGCCAGATCAGCGCCCACGAATCCATGAGTCTTCTCAGCTAACTCCTCCAAGAGGAAATCAATTAAACGATGCCTTATCTCTTCATACAACTTCTCATCAATGTTTTTAAGAAGTTCTTTAATCTCTTCTTCTATATCTGGGGTCTCCTCTATTTTCATAAGAGTCCTTTCCACAACTCCCTCGAATCGTTCGTAACTCTTAAGCTCTACCAAAGCCTTCTTAACATCTTCTTTTCTGAAGTCAGGTTCAATAGGCATGCCTCTTGTGTGAATTTGAAGGATTT